>NZ_KV792255.1:0-214643 GCF_001808125.1 Staphylococcus sp. HMSC14D10
TGGTGCATTAATTGTTAATCATTTTCGTTATCTAAATTATAACACTGGTAAGTAGAGGAATGCAAAGACCTACTATAGTCCATATTTATTTTTTCTCATCTTAAAAGCAATGTCTCCACCTTCTAAAATTTGAATGACAGAATTTCTTACTAAATTATTATCTATGGATCCTAAACTTTCATTATTTATAATTCCTTGTCCGTTTTCATTTTCCATTGTCACAATTAATTCTGCGTCACCAAATACAGGTATATTAGCGTTGTGTGTAGCAAAGATAAATTGTCTATTAATTTTTAATTTTCGGGTATTTTCAACTAAATTGTTTGTTATAAAAGAATTATCTAAATTATCTTCTGGTTGATCCACTAAAAGAGGGTCATCATTACTTAAAGTTAACAGATTTAAAATAGCAGTACACTGTTGTCCTTTGGATAATTTATTCAGGGATCGGAATTCTATATTTTCATCACTTCCAACATTTAATTGTATATCTATAATATTTTCTAGCTCGATTGATTCCAAATGTAAAATTCTTTCATAGTCCATATTTGAAAGGATATCTGCTTTATTTTTTTTCAAGCCACTATCCTTATACTCATCGTATATAGCTTCGCTGTCTCTATCCTTAATTAAGTTAATAAATTTAGACAAATTAAAATTTTGATGCTTTTTTATCCATTCCAATGTTGAATATCCTAATCCGTTCTCATCTTTGAGAAATTTTATTAAATTATTAACATTTGCATATGGATGAATTTTGATGTTTACTTGTCCTTTTAAATAGTTATTATTTATTTTTTTGACGCATTTGTTAAGATTTTTCAATTGTTCATCGAATATTTCTTTTAAATTTTCTTTAAGTTGCATTCTTTCTTTTTTCAGTTTTTCAATCTCTATGTTGACTTGAGAAAGTTGTGTTTCTAATGGTTCGATAGAAGTTATTTGTTTTTGAGTCTCAGTATATTCGTATGCTATTTCTTGTTTGGTTTTCCCTTCTATATCATCTAAGGATTTAATAGCTTCATTTATTTCCTTCTCAACATGCTTTTTCTTTTCATGCCAATCATTATAAACTTTGTCTATTTCGCTTTTGGTAGTATTTTTTAATTCAGTAAAAGTAGACTGTATTTCTTTTAGTTTTTCATTATGATTGTTTATAATACGTTGAATATTATCAAAGATATCAATATGTTTAATTTCTTGATTGTAATTTTCTTTAAAAGGTAGAATGACGTTTGTTATAGAAATATCATTATCTTCAATAATTTTTTTAGTGGTTTTTATGTATTGCTCTTCTTTAGATACTTTACCTTGTACCTCTAATTTCTTTCCAATGCCCAGTTCATTGAAATGTTTTAACTTTTCTTTTAATTTAGGCAATTCATTGATTTTCTCTTGTAATTTTTCAAGTTTCTCTTCAGTTTTAATTAAAGATTCTGTATTTGATTGTAAGTTACTTTTTATTTCTTCTTTTTTTTCGTCATTATTATCATTTCTGTTTAAAAAACGATTTAAAATTTTTAATTTTGCATTTTCATCTGTAGTTAAATCGATAATTTCGTTTTGACTGTAAACCTCTATATTAGGAAGAATGTCTTTAACAGTATAACTAGACACATTATTGTTTATATCTTTAATTATAGGGTCTTCATTATATCTTTTTATTATCTTAAATTGTTTACCGTATTGTGCATGTGATGTTACAACTAATTCTACTATTCCACCGATTCCTAAATTAGATTTACAGATGTTTTCAAAAGATGTGTTTGCATTTCGACTCATAGGATTTATGTCTAATGCATATCGAATTAATTCAATAAATGTTGATTTTCCAGCTCCTCTACCACCAATAATTGTATTAAGATTCGGGGATAAATCTAATGAGAGGTTATCTAAGTACCCCATAGAAATTTTTATTTCATTAATAGAAGAATGTGGGTATTTATTGTTAATGTCAAAATTTAATTTAACCCTAGCTTTAGGATCTCTAAAGGCTAATTTAAAACTTTCAAAGTTAAGTTTTGACATTTTAATTAAGCAACTTGCTGTATCTAAATCTAAATCTTCAGGTTTACTAACGTCTTTAGCATTAATAAGAGCAAAGGGAGTTTTCTTTTGATAATTAGGGTCTTTGTTTTTAAGTATATTAATGTAGTTAGGATTTACTTCATTTTTTTTGGAAGGTATTTGTGCTGCTACTAACTTATCCGATTTCCAGAGGTTATTATGTTTTCCTTTCAAGACGCCATTATCACTGGTAATATGTGCTGCATACCAAAATCCACCCCTATCTATTACTCTTTGTGTGATGTCATGAAAACTCATAGTACTGGGGGAATTGCCGTCTTCAGGGTTCGATAATCCTAGTTCTCCTAAGTATCTCTCTAGCTCTTGTTCTTCAGTATTCTCTGAAAATAGACAAACAATATGAATTTTTTCTGATGTGGAAATTTCGAACCCTGGAAATACAAGAATTCCTTTAGATGATAAATATTCTCTGAGTTTCTTTGATTTATCAACATTTCCATGATCTGCTAAGCCAATAATTGATATGTTGTTTTTTATACAATAGTTGTATATAGATTCATTATATTGTTCCTCTGTCATTTCATGTTCTTGTCCTCTATATTTAATATAGCTATATGGATTAACTTGCAAAGCACATTTATAAAATTCAGCGTAGTTTTTAGACATACTATTTCTCCTTATTAATAAAAATATAGTGCTATATTAATTATATAATAAACCTTATTTATAGTCTGATTTTATTAAAAAATTATAATTTGATTCTCATTGTAAAAATAGCTGCTTTTGTTCAATTTAAGTACACCCTAATCATACAAAATGAATTGTTGAAATTACAGCAATTAAAATGTATGATTAGGGTGTATATTAATTATGAGGTGAAACTAAATGATTGTGGGCTATGCGCGGGTATCATCAGTAGATCAAAATTTAGAAAGACAACTTGAAAATTTAAAAACATTTGGTGCTGAAAAAATTTTTACAGAAAAACAATCAGGTCAATCTATAGAAAACAGACCCGTCTTTCAAGAAGCATTGAACTTTGTGAGAATGGGAGATCGTTTTGTCGTGGAATCAATTGATCGTTTAGGTCGTAATTATGATGAAGTCATTAATACCGTTAATTATCTTAAAGAGAAAGAAGTACAATTGATGATTACCAGTCTACCAATGATGAATGAAGTCATTGGTAATCCATTATTAGATAAATTTATGAAAGATTTAATTATACAGATATTAGCAATGGTTTCAGAACAAGAAAGAAATGAAAGTAAACGTCGACAAGCTCAAGGGATTCAAGTTGCGAAAGAGAAAGGCGTATATAAAGGACGACCTTTATTATATTCTCCCAATGCGAAAGATCCTCAAAAACGTGTTATCTATCATCGTGTTGTAGAAATGTTAGAGGAAGGCAAAGCGATTAGTAAAATTGCGAAAGAAGTGAATATTACAAGACAAACTGTTTATAGAATTAAACACGATAACGATGATTTGTTTTAATAAACGGTTTTTCAATGCAAATGAGAGCTTCTCACAGCGTCTGAAAACTTATGGTGATCAATTATTCTGAGATTTTAATATTAAAACAAGAAAAGAGAGAACAAAAATGCTCTCTCTTTTCTTAATAGTCATTGTTTTTTATTTATGAAGTTTTTTGGTGTATGGCGAATACTGATATCGAAACAAGTAAGGCGCTTAAAGAGATTATTAATATAATTATGTTTAATATTGTTTGTGCTGACCAAGAATATATAGATGCTAATACTTCAGTTATTACAAGTAATACAAGACAAGTAACAAACCCATAGGCATATGCTTGATTTATAATCATCGTTCCTCTTTCATCATTATTTCTTTTTGCAAACATCGCTACTGCCACCATCAATCCCCCTGTTATTACTGCAAATATTGCTAATAATATAGAAATGGTATAACTCATAGTATCTACTCCTTATAGTTAAAGATTTCTTCTATTGTTACGTTAAATAGTCTTGATAATTTAAATGCTAATACAAGTGAAGGGCTATACTTATTTTTTTCAATAGAGTTAATTGTTTGTCGACTGACGCCTACTTGATTAGCTAACTCATTTTGAGATATATCGAATTTTGCCCTTAAAATTTTAAGTTGGTTCGTTAATTCTCCACTTTCAAATTTAGCCAATAGCTTCACCTCTTTATATGAATTGTAAAATAAAATTTACTTAATGTAAAGTTTTTTTGTCATAGAGTAAAAAATAATACACATACATTTTTGTATGTGTATTAAACATTCCAAATTCATATGTCAAAAACGATCGTTTATAACGCAATCATGATGAGAGTATTAATACAGTTAATTATTTGAAATACTTTAGTTTACATAATAAAAAATTATAGGTAGTTAAAATGTATATCTTATACATAATCAATAAACGTTGAATTTAATGTATTTGACATAGAGGAATTTTTTACATTTCTTTTTCGTTAACTCAGCATATCTTGTAGTTCACTATATTGGAAAGTATTTATTATAAAATATTTCTATGTTTTTGCTAAGTCTTGTCTTTCTATATTTTCGAGTACTAACAAAAAACTTTCTCATTAATATTTAATGTTTTAAAGATTACTTTACTTTCCTCTTTAATCGACAGTATTATATTATGTTCTATATCTTGAAACAACATTTACTATCTCTTATTTATCTAGATGACGATATAAAGTTGCTCTACTTATGTTTGTTTTTTCTTTTATTTCATCTAGAGTGTAATTTTTGCTCATATACATTTCTATAGCATCTCTAAGATTTTTATCATCTCGTTTGGGTCTGCCTAACGTTTTTCCTTCTTTTGTATAATTTTCTAATCCAACGCGTGTCCTAAATTTAACAACATCACTTTGAAAGTCTGTAATATCATGTAGTATTTCTAAAAATTCTCCTTGGATATTTTTAGAAATATATCGGTTTAAATTAATTACATATAAAGATATATCCTTCTGTGAAAGATAATCTAATATATCTACTAATTGTTTCGTAGAATCTGCAAGTATACATAAATCTGTAATATATACTGCATCCCCCGAGACCAACTTCTTTTTTAAAAGAAGGTCTAATTCATTTCTTTTTTTATTATTAGCATGACTTTCCTCAACTATTTTTTTTGTATAGGTTTCTATTTTCTTTTTTTGTTCGTTTAAATCATCGTTTATTGTAACAGGTCTGATATAACCGTATTTCATTTATTTGCACCACCCTATAGCTAAAATATAACAGGAAAGTTTCATTAAAGGGTATACATATGAAACTTTCCTGTTATACTTTACAATATAATTAAATAAAAAGGAGAGTAAGTTATGGTTGAAAAATTAAAACATGAATGGTTTAACCAGCCAGGTAAAAATATACTTGCCGGTATCGTAGTTGCCTTAGCTTTAATCCCTGAAGCTATCGCATTTTCAATTATTGCTGGCGTAGATCCAATGGTTGGTTTGTATGCTTCATTTATCATCGCTGTTGTTACTGCTATTGTTGGTGGTAGACCTGCAATGATATCAGGTGCAACAGGGGCTGTTGCCTTATTAGTTACACCACTTGTGAAAGATTATGGTGTAGAATATCTTTTAGCTGCCACGATATTAATGGGAGTAATTCAATTAGTTTTAGGCCTTCTCAAAGTGGGGCGTTTAATGAAATTTATACCTCATTCCGTCATGATAGGTTTTGTAAATGCATTAGGTATTATGATTTTCATGTCCCAAATAGAACATATCTTCGGTATTTCAATCTCAACTTATATATATGTAATTGTAACATTACTCATTGTATATATAATCCCTAAATTTTTCAAAGCAATACCTGCACCATTAATAGCTATCATCGTATTGACTGCTCTTTATATGTATACAGGTTCTGACGTGAGAACTGTTGGTGATTTAGGAAATATTAAGCAAGCTTTACCGCACTTTTTAATTCCTAATGTTCCCTTTAATTTAGAAACACTTCAAATCATTTTTCCATACTCGCTATCTATGGCTATTGTAGGTCTAGTAGAAAGTTTACTTACTGCTAAAATTGTAGATGATGCAACAGACACTTATAGTAGTAAAAACAGAGAATCTCGTGGCCAAGGCATTGCTAATATGATTACAGGATTATTCGGTGGTATGGGAGGTTGTGCCATGATTGGACAATCTGTAATCAATGTCAAATCAGGTGCAAACAGTAGATTATCTACTTTTTCTGCTGGTGTTGTCTTAATATTCATGATTATTGTTCTTGGAGGACTTGTTGTTCAAATTCCAATGCCAATTTTAGCAGGTATTATGGTTATGGTTTCGATTGGTACATTTGATTGGAATTCTTTTAAATATATTCAAAAAGCACCAAAAACAGATGCAGTTGTTATGATACTTACAGTGATAATTGTACTGATGACACATAACTTAGCTCTCGGCGTGGTCGTAGGTGTTATTTTCAGTGCTTTATTCTTTGCTACTAAAATATCAAAAGTAGAAGTAACATCTGAGAAGTTTGGTAAAACTAACCGTTTATCTTTTAAAGGTCAAATCTTTTTTGTTTCTATTGACTCTATGATGGATCAAATTAGCTTTAATATTGAAAATAGTATTATAGAATTAAACTTTAATAATGCTCATTTATGGGATGATTCAGCAGTAGATGCTATTGATACAATGGTAAGGAAGTTCGAAGAAAAAAATAACATTGTTCATGTAGAAAAACTAAATTCAGATAGTCGTAAAATAGTCTCAGAATTAAGCAAACTAAATGAAAATCATTTAAACTAAGGAGTGTTGTTTATGTATAAATCAATTTTATTAGCAGCCGATGGGTCAGAAAATAGTTTACGTTCAGCACAGGAAGTTTTGAACTTTATAGATGAAAATACTATAGTTACTTTACTTACAGTTGTAAATGTTGAAGAATCGAAAACAGATGTTTTACATGGTAAACAAGGACATAGTTTAACAAATGAAAGAGAAGACAAATTATCCAGTATAACTGAACTATTTGTAGAACATAATGTAAATTATGAAGTAAAAATTGCACATGGTTTTCCTGCAGAAACAGTGGTTTCAGTTGCTAATAGTGGTAAATATCAAGCAATTGTTTTAGGGTCTCGTGGTCTAAATAGTTTACAAGAAATGGTATTGGGTAGCGTCAGTCACAAAGTGGCTAAACGTTCAAAAATTCCCGTTATCATTGTAAAATAGTCTGTCTAACTCAATCCATAAAAGGATTGAGTTTTATTTTGAGACGACTAAGGGTACCTTAGTAATTTAATAAAGTCTATTTTACAATATAAAAAAACAATACACAGTAATGTGTATTGTTAATTATTTCAGTATATAAACTTTAACGTAATCATAATTTCAAATAACATTTTAAGCTATTTATTTTTGTTCACATAATTACTGATTATCAGAAGTTTAATTCACATTAAAAGAGGCTGGTACATAATTCCTAGCCTCTTTTTTATTTTAAATATAAACATATAACATGTTACCTTATTTAAACATTATAGAAGTAACTAAGAGAGTCACACCAGATAGACAAATTGAAGTTACACAGATCACAATGAATGGTTTAAGTGCTTTTGAAATAACTTCTTTTAAAACGATATTCAATCCTAGAGCAACCATCGCCATTAACATACATACCGTTGTAATAACATTTATAATATTCATAAGTAATGAAGGAATAGGAACAAATGTATTGATACAAGCCATTATAATAAATCCAATTAGAAAATAAGGAATATCGATTTTTTGTTGCACTTGACTTGAGTGTGATTTATAACGCATATACAAAGTTAAGACAATGCTTAATGGAATAAGTAAAAACACACGGCCTAATTTTCCAAGTAAAGCAAATGTCATTGCCTCTGGCCCGCCAATATCTGCTGCTAAGACGACATGAGCGATTTCATGTAGACTGATACCTGTCCAAGCGCCATAAGTTATAGTAGGTATGTTAAAAATAGCCTCGATAGCTGTATAAATAAGTGCAAATATAGTTCCAATTAGTGCAATAATACCTACACTTATTGCAGTGTCTTTTTCTTTAGATTTTAAGATTGGTGCTGTAGCTGCAATAGCTGCAGCTCCGCATACTCCTGTACCAATACCAAGTAGTATAGAGATATCTTGATTTCCTTTAATAATTTGATTCAAAATTAAAGTTAAACTTATTGAAAAGATAATTACGATAATATCAATAAGTAGTAATTTCCAGCCTTTACCTAGAATATCTCCCATATTTAATTTTAACCCATATAAGATAATCGCAAATTTCAATAAACGTTTCGATGCAAACGTAATACCTGGGCGAATATGCTCAGGATAACCTATGACTTGGCGGTATATCATCGCAAAAATGATGGCAATAGCTAATGCCCCAATCGTATGTAAAATAGGAAATTTAGCTAATATATAACTGATTATTGCAATCGTAAATGTAAACATAATACCTTTCATAAATGAAGCCTGCGTTATTGATTTCATATGTACTTTCACCTCGATATAAAATCTTAGCACGTTATTGTTATAGCGTTAAATAAATAATAAGTATAGTATATATATCAAAAATGTTATATTAGACTTAAAGGAGAATGATGCATGGATCCGTATAAGGTATTAATTGAAGTAATGAAAACAGAAAGTTTTACTAGAGCAGCAGAAAATTTATATACTTCGCAGCCTTCTGTGAGTCGTGATATTAAACGTTTAGAATTAAAATATAATGTTAAAATATTTGAATTTAAATCTCCATATTTAAAACTAACTAGAGATGGCGAAAAGCTATTACAATATGCATTGCAACGGGAAAGTATTGAACAAGAATTATGGCAAAACTTAACATCGGAATCTGAAATCATCTCAGGCACCTTAACAATTGGAAGCAGTTATACATATGGTGAATATTTATTATCAGAACAGCTTACCCGTCTTATGCAACAATACCCTAAGTTACATATTCATTTACGTGTTAATAATTCAGATTCTGTTATAAATGATATTAAACACAACAGAGTAGATATAGGTATTGTAGAAAAGGAAATTCAAGACAATGTAATAAAATGTAAGAAAATAATAGAAGATGAAATGGTGTATATTTACAAAAAATCGGTTCAACCTAGAATGGATATATGTTTCGTTAGAGAAAAAGGGTCTGGAACAAGGTTTTATCAGGAAGTAGGTCTTTCTGAGTTAAAATTAAATCCATATTTGATAGAAATTAATAATATTAAGATTATCAAACAAATGGTAGAGGCTGGAAATGGGTTTGCGATTATTTCAAAATCAGCAATTCATCCCGAGGATTATGAAAAATTAATGATAACAACTTTAAATGTGAAACGTCATTATTACCTTGCTCAACATGTTGATAAATATATTGATAAAAATATTAGAGCTGTCATTGAAATGATTATGAAGTAGAGTATGCAAAAAAGCCGAGGCTAGGATTATGTCCCAGCCTCTTGTGATATAGACAAATTATTTGTTATCGTCATTACCTTTTACTTTATCGATAAGGTCGTTAGCTTTATTTTTAACGTTTTCAACTGCTTCTTTGGCTTTACCAGAAGCTTTATCGTTTTGACCTTCTTTTTCTAAATCTTTATTGTCAGTTACGTTACCAACAGTTTCTTTTAAGTTACCTTTTGCTTGTTCAAATTTATCTTCAGCCATTTAAAATTCCTCCTTGATTGTCTGTATCTTTACTTAATAATTATGTACCCCTACAATCTTATCATTAAACCCCTTATCCATAAATTTTATATATTATAGAATATTTTCATTCTATTTAATAATTCTTATATAATGACACTGTAACAATAAAATTAAAGGGGGTATATGATGAAATTTATTAATTTTACCGCTATGACTGAAAGTGGTTTAACTAAAAAAGTAAATCGCTTTTTAGAGGAGAACCCGTATATCGAAGTTATTAAATTTGATTATACAATGGGGTCTGGTGGACAAGGCGTTGGTATATTGTATAAGGACAGAAAATCTTTCTAAATAATAGAAACTCCGTAATCAAAATGGTTACGGAGCTTCTTTCATTATTATTTCGCTGGTACAACTGCACCTTTATATTTGTCTTTAATAAAGTCTTGGATTTCTTTAGATTGTAACACTTCAATTAAAGCTTTAATTTTTTCATCATCTTTATGTCCTTTTTGAACTGCGATTAAGTTAGCATAAGGATTGTTATTTGGTTTTTCAATAGCAATTGAATCCTTTTGAGGGCTTAAGTCTTGATCAATCGCATAGTTAGAGTTGATGATTGCAGCATCTACATCTTCATTTTGATAGATTTTTGGAAGATATTCTGCTGATTGTTTACTGTTGAATTTGATGTCTTTTTTGTTTTCAGTGATATCTTCGAATTTAGCATCTTCGATTTTTACACCTTTTTTAATTTTAATTAATCCTTCATCAATAAAGAATTTTAAGAAACGTCCTTGTTCAGCTGGGTTATTTGATACATAAACTGTTGCACCTTTAGGAAGGTCTTTTAAACTTTTATATTTTTTAGAGTAAACAGCCATTGGTTCTAAGTGAACTTTACCTGCGTCTTCAATTTTGTATCCTTTTTCTTTACTTTCAGTTTTTAAATAAGGTACGTGTTGGAAATAATTAGCATCCAATTCACCTTTATCTAATAATTTGTTTGGCGTAGTGTAATCATTAATTGTTTTAATTTCTAAGTCATAGCCTTTCTTTTTAAGTAAAGGTTTAGCCTTTTCAAGAATTTCAGCGTGAGGTGCTGGAGATGCGCCTACAACAATTTTTTTATCTTTATCCCCACTACCATTACCACAAGCTGCTAAAACGACTATTAATGTTAATACTAAAAATAAGCTTAAAAGTTTTTTCATTGAATCATTCCTCTTTTCTTTTAGCGTTTGTCAATTTTATTTGTAATCCAATCTCCAATAAATTGAATTATAAATACGATAATTAAAATAAATACAGTTGAAACTAAAATGACATCGTTTTGGTTACGAGTGAAACCTGTTAAGTAAGCTAAGTTACCTAAACCACCTGCACCAATTACACCTGCAATTGCAGTAGAGCCAACTAATGCGATTGCTGTTACAGTAATACCTGAAACTAGTGCTGGCATTGCCTCAGGTAGTAATACTTTTCGGACAACTGTCCAAGTACTAGCTCCCATTGACCAAGCCGCTTCGATAACACCTTTATCTATTTCTTTGAAGGCAATTTCTACTAATCTTGCATAGAATGGTGCTGCACCAATAACTAGAGCTGGTAAGGCACCAGTTGGACCACTTATTGTTCCAAGGATCACACTTGTAAATGGAATTAATAACAAGATTAAAATGATAAATGGAATCGCTCGGAATAAGTTAACAATAAATGAAACGATGCTATAAAAGACTCTAGCACCTTTAGAATTACTCTTAGCTGATAAGAATAATAATACTCCTAAAATCAATCCAAAAATAAATGCGAAAATAGTTGAAACTACAGTCATATATAATGTTTCATAAATGGCTTGCCATACTTCAGGCCATTGGACGTTAGGCATTGTAATCATCTCTTTAAAAATATCACCATAAGATTTATCCATGCTTAACCACCTCCACATTTACATGTTGCTGATGTAAATCTTCTTTAAATGTCTCAAACTCTGTTTCAGCAATATGTGGAATATGAACCACCAAGAACCCGACAGAACCACCACGGGTATTTTTTATGTTTGCTTCAAGAATATTTATATCAATGTTATGCGTTTTACTTATGTAAGATACAACTGGTTCAGTCGTATTACCACCATTGAAATTAAGTCTAACAATGTATGCATCTGAATCTAATGGTTCTAGATGTTTGATTGATTCTTCAAAATCATCATCCAAATCATCTTTCACAAATCGTCTTGTAACTTCATGTTGTGGATTTTCAAATACTTGCGTTACTTTACCTTGCTCAATTACACGGCCACTTTCCATAACGGCTACTTCATCACAAACACGTCTGATAACATGCATTTCATGAGTGATAATCACGATTGTAAGGTTTTCACGTTCTTTAATTTTTAACAGTAGGTCTAAAATCTCATCTGTTGTTTGTGGATCTAATGCGCTTGTAGCTTCGTCACATAAGAGGACGTCAGGTTCATTAGCCAAAGCTCTTGCAATACCTACACGTTGTTTCTGCCCACCTGATAATTCTGATGGATAAGCATTTTCTCTGCCATTTAAACCAACAAGGTTAATTAATTCTTTCGCCCTTTCATTTGCTTTGCTTTTAGAATACCCTGCAATTTCTAGAGGGAACGTGATATTTCGAAGTACTGTTCGTGACCATAATAAATTAAAGTGTTGGAATACCATACTTACTTTTTGTCGTTTTCTTCTTAATTCTGCTTTTGAAAGTTTGTTAATATTATCGCCATCTATAATAATATCGCCAGAAGTAGGCTCTTCTAAATTATTGAACATTCTGATTAAAGTACTTTTACCAGCACCAGAGAATCCGATAACTCCGAAAATAGAGCCCGTTTCTATATTTAAGTTAACGTGATCAACTGCTAGTACATCTTTATCTTTAGTATGATAACGTTTTACAACTTGATTTAACTCAATCACGTTTAGTGCCTCCTTAAAAATCATTATGTAATTAAAAAATGCTTTCTCACTTTAGAAAAGTTAAGAAAGCATTGATTCATCTTTCTCTCATCTTCTAAAGTAATCAACTTTATGTGAATTGGCACCATTTCTATAACTAGACGGTTGCCGGGCTTCATAGGGCACATCCCTCCACCTCTCTTGATAAGAATTTTCGCACTATTTAATTAATTTATATCCTACCATTGCACTATAATTTCGTCAACAATTATTTTAACTTTTCTAACAAATAAGGAACAGATTGAAAAGCATAGATTCTATCTATTTCTATATCTTTATTCATTACTATTAGAACAGGAACTGACATAATTTTGTTACGCTCACTATATTTAGGATGGTAATTCAAATCGATTTTTTTAACGGGTAATTGTAGTATTTCATTCGCAATATCTAGCATTCGCTCTGACATTTTACAAGTACCACACATCGGTGTGTATCCAAAAATTAGATGTTTTTCTTTATTAAAATTCTCACAAATATCTTCTATTTCTACAGATTTACTCATGCATGATTACTAACCTTTCAGTCGTTAAATTAGGAATTAGACGTTTCTCTTTACGAACTGTAAAGCCATGTTTACTCAATACATGCGCAAGATAATTCTTTGGGCATCTAGCTACCTCACAAAATGTTTTATCCACATAGATATGTTCACATTCGCTAAGATGACGTTTAAACCATTTTCTTATCTTTTCACCTTCGTCATCTGAGTCTGCTAGAACAAAGACTTGCTTATCATATAATGTTTCAATCATGTCATCTAATTTATCAATACTCATTGTACCATGCGTACAAATAATATTTATAGGTTCGGCGATGACTTGTTGTACTCTCTTCTTATCAGATTTGCCTTCAACAATAATAACTTTATTTAAAATTGCCATGATAATCCACCTTCTAAGTCGATAATAAACAATCAGTTACTTTTTCACAGAAAGCTAATAGATTAAACATTATTTACGATTACTTAATATTTTATATCAACAAAGTATAAATTTTAAAATTTGTTGATTATTATTTACAAAAAATAGGCAAAATAAAAACTCCATGACCGCAATCAAGGAGTTTAAATTAATTATTCACCAATCATTTCTTTGTATTGATCAGCTGATAATAAATCATCTAATTGGCTTTCATCGCTAAGTTCAACTTTAACCATCCATGCTTTCTCATATGGTGATTCGTTAACAAACTCAGGACTATCTTCTAATTCTTCATTTGATTCAACAACTTTACCAGATACTGGCGCATATAATTCAGAAACAGTTTTAACTGATTCTACACTACCAAAAGTATCCCCTTCGTTGATTTCGTCATCAACTTCTGGTAATTCAACGAATACGATATCACCTAATTCACCTTGTGCGTATTCAGTAATACCAATTGTTACTGTGTTGCCTTCAACTTTTACCCATTCATGTTCTTTAGAATATTTTAATTCGCTCGGTACTGCCACGAGAATCCCCTCCTAAAATTAATTACAATTTAATGATGCCATACCGTAAGTTTTCATTCAACTATTAAAACAAAAAGTTACAATAATTTATATAATTAGAATTTATAATTTTAAACTATAACCAAATTTCTTTGTATTGATCTTCTTTAAATCCTAATGTGATATTATCTCCAGCAATAGCTAATGGTCGTTTAACTAACATGCCATCTGAAGCTAATAAATTTAATTTTTCATCAGTTGATAAATCTTTTAATTTATCTTTTAACCCTAGTTCTTTATATTTAGCACCATGGGTATTAAATAATTTATTAACCTCTACACCTGTTTTATCGATAATTTCTTCAAACTCTTTTTTAGTTGGTGTGTGTTGTACAATATCAATTGGTTCGTAACTTACGCCATGTGTATCTAAAAATTTTGCGGCTTTTTTACAAGTTGTGCAATTTGAATATTGATAAAATTTAATCATTCAGATGTAACCTCCTATTCTGTCTTAATTTAAATATATCAGATAATCTATGTAAACGCTCTATATTTTAAGCTTAATTTTTCAATTAAAGGAAATTATTCGTTATAATACATTTAGTGATTATCTAAAGGAGCGTTTATTATGCAAAGTATTAATACAACTGATGCGTTTAAATCAACAATTGAAAGCGATAAACCAGTTATCGTAAAATTTGAAGCTGGTTGGTGTCCTGATTGTAAATCTATGGACATGTGGATTGATCCAATCGTCGAAAAATATAATGACTATGATTGGTATACTGTTAACCGTGATGAACTCGAAGATGTAGCTGCAGATAATGATGTAATGGGTATTCCTAGCTTATTAGTATTTGAAAATGGCAATAAACTTGCGCATTTACACTCTGCTAATGCTAAATCACCTGAACAAGTAGAATCATTCTTATCAGAAACATTTAATAAATAGGATATAGAATAGTTATCTAATTTGAAAAATTAATTTGATGATACTATTCTGGCATAGATGACTAGAACTGAATAAAGTTTGTTATAGATGCTTTCTCAGTTCTGTTAGCTATGCCCGTGTAATAATAAAGACGGTTGAGACATTTATTTGTCCAGCCGCCTTTATTAATTCTAGTATTTTGAAATTAAATGTTTGTTTTTACGCGGTGCTTTTGGTGGCACTTCTTCTAAATCTGTTAGGTAAAGGAAACCTGCAATGACTTCATCTCCATGAACGCCAAATACCTTACGAACTTTTGGTTCAAAAATGTATGGTGGTGTCTTCCAACATGTACCAATCCCTTGTTCATGTAATAGCAGCATTAAGTTTTGAGCATACGCACCCATTGCAAAAAAGTTTTCACGATTTTGTCGTTGTCTTGGGTCAGTTTTAAGTACTAACACTAACATACCACCAAGATTAGTCACATTATTATAATGATCTTCTTGTTTCTCAGGATGATTTGGAAATGCAAAATGCGTTACATCTCTGCTCATTTCACCTAATCTATCTTTGGCTATATGGATAATTCTCCATGGTTCTCGCATGCCATGGTTTGGAGCATCTGCAGCTTTTTCAATCGCTTGATAAAGCTTATCATCATCTATTGTCATATCATGTTTGAATTTCTTTATACTTCTTCTTGAAGCAATTGCCTCTTGTAATTCCACAATTATCGCTCCTCTTTGTTGATAACTCTTCTCAATTATAAAACCTTTACCTCTTAATTTCAAATGTATCTTAATGATTACTATAAAATAATAGTTGTTGTTTTAAAGTTTTAACATGTATTTGTCCAGGCGCTTGGGACTCACCTAAACATCCATAGGATACAGTGCCTCCAAACACACCTTGAGCTGTTCTACTAACTAAGCCAACACTAGACATAGAAATACCAATCACCTTAGCATCAAGAGTGTCGGCACTTGTTGCTACCGCTTCAAGCAATGTAGCTACGTCTTCTTTGTCTTGTGGCATGACAGCTATTTTGACATAATCAGGGTTTAATTGATTCATTTTATAATATGTGTATTTTAAAATATCTATATCAGGTGTTTCTTGAAAATTATGATAAGATACAACAACTTGTTTATTATATCGATGTGCTAGGTCAATTAAATCACGATGCGTGAAAACATCAAGATCACTATCCCATTCAATATCGATCATTTGGCAATGATGATTTTTAATAATTTCTTTTAATAATGTCATGTATGCTTCATATGTCATTTCACCTTTACCGCCTTGTGAGACCGTGCGATACGTTACCAAGACGTTAGCGTTTATATTTAATTCTTGTAGTTTTTCTAAATTGGATTTAAGCAATTCAAGATGTCGATCTTCCCATTGGTCAATTCGTAATTCGATTATATCAATATCATTACTATATTCTTTGATATTATTTATTGTTAATGTATCCAGTAATTGATTGGGCGCAACTGTGGCAGCCACTTCAACATTCGTCATAATGATCCCTTCTTCCTCAATTTAACTTGTATTTATTTTAAACTATTGGCTGTCTCTCTCCAACCTTGAGTAACTTACTTTTCAATAAAATTAATATTCAATGATTTAAAATTATGTAAATGGGTAAATAATATATGTATACAAATTTAGGAGGTAATAATAATGGCAGTTCAATATGAAACAAAAGCTACTAACGTTGGTGGACGTAAAGGACATGTAAACACTGACGATAATGCAATAAATGTAGATGTATTACCACCACAACAAGCGGACGGAAATGCAACTAACCCTGAGCAATTATTTGCTGCTGGTTACGCTTCATGTTTCAATGGTGCGTTCGATCTTATCTTAAAACAAAATAAAGTACGTGACGCTGAACCAGAAGTTACTTTAACTGTTCGCCTTGAAGACGATCCTGATGCGGAAAGCCCAAAATTAAGCGTAGCGATTGATGCTAAAGTTAAAAATGTATTGTCTCAAGAAGACGCTGAAAAATATTTACAAGATGCACACGAATTCTGCCCATATTCTAAAGCAACTCGTGGTAACATCGATGTTGATTTAAATGTTCAAGTAGTAGATTAAATTTATATATAAAATAAATATGTGATTATTTTTAATCATATACTAATTATTAGACACAAAAATCTTTTCACGGATTTTTGTGTCTTCTTTTTTTTGTGAATTTTTCAAATTTAAGTTATTCTATAAATACAGTAAATAATTAACTTTATAAAACATTTATACATATTAAAACTCAAATAGTTTTTTATAAAATCATTTTTATACCAAGTTTTTTGATTTTAACCTATTATATATAAGTAAGAAACGTTAAACTATGACAGTTATAGGAGGACATGATGACTAATATTCGTATACTAAATCAAAATGATTTAGACCATTATACTCAACTATTATTCAGCAACACGCACACTTATTCGTGGGACAAAGTCTATTTAGAAAATCTTTCAAACGAAGATCTTAAACAAATGCTATCCGATGAAGATGAATTTTGTAATATTATCGGTGCTTTTAAAGATGATGAACTTGTAGCATGTGTTACTTTGCGTCAATTAAAGCAAGTTGGAAGTTCGCACAAAGCTATGATAGAGAATTTATTTTTACTTGATAAAAAAGATGAAAGTACGATTTTAAATTTAATGCAATTTGTTATAGATCACGCTAAATCTCGCAACATTGAAAAATTGATGACTTGTGTAACTTCTAATAACATTAGTGGTAAAATCTTTTTCTCATCTATAGGATTTGAAACTTTGGGTCTCGAATCGAAGTCTTCAAAAATTGGTGACGAATATTTCGATGTTCATTGGCTGTTGTATGATATCGTTTAATCCCTTATTTTAACTATACTATTAAAAATTTTTCTCTAGACATTTAATTTATAGCCACTTTAATAATTGATATATTCTAAATTTTCAGATTTTATAAAATTTAAAAATACTTAAGTCTAGGGGGATAAAATTGTTACAAGCTATTTTTCATGGAGTATTGTTAGCTATAGGCTTAATACTACCATTAGGCGCTCAAAACATATTTGTTTTTAACCAAGGCGCTAACCAAACGAAATTTAGGCGTGCACTTCCTGCTGTTATTACAGCTGGTTTATGTGATTCTTTACTCATCATACTAGCAGTGGTTGGCGTGTCCCTTATACTTATGTCATTTCCAATACTTCAAATGATTGTTTACATAATAGGATTAGTATTTCTACTTTATATGGCGTGGACATTGTGGCATGAACAAAGTAGTGATATTGATTTGCAGGTGACTTCTCACCTGCAAATCAAATAAGCTTCGCACTTTCTGTTTCATCACTTAATCCTCATGCAATTATGGATACCATTGGCGTAATAGGTACAAGCGCTTCTGCCTATGGTGGTTCAGAAAAGGTAGCCTTCACTGTTGCGACAATTAGCGTTTCATGGCTATGGTTTATCTTTCTATCTATTGCTGGTCGTACTGTAGGTCATTTTGATAAATCAGGTCATCTATTAATCTTACTAAATAAAATTTCAAGTATTATTATCTTAATTGTTGCATTAATGATACTTCAAAAAATTTATCAACTCATATTTTAAAGGTGTTTTTCTAAACAATAGTAGCAGGCTAGAACTTAAAATAACTTATCATAAGTGTTTTTAAGTTCTAGCCATTTCTGTTTTGAAGATTTAAAAAGCAAAAAACCTCTACAAGTAATTGACATTGTAGAGAATGTTGAGTTAATATTTTAATTTTCATGTTTAGTAATTTCTCCGTTTTCTGGATCAATCTTTTCAATAAACTGAAATTCATTATTTCTATATTCAAATTTTAGAATATGACAATTGCCAATAAAGTAATTAATTGCATCTGTATCTCCAATAACTTTTCTTAAAAATACGTCAATCGTAGTTCCATGACTTACAACTAAATTCGAATCACTATCTGATGTGCGCATTATTTCAGTTAATGTACCTATAAAACGTTCTTCTACTTCATTTTTAGACTCTCCGTCAAACACTACTAAACGATCCCCAAAAGCATCTGTAATATCATAATTTGCATTTAATAAATCATTACTTTCGCCTTCTAAAATACCAAAATGCCATTCTTTGAGTCCCTTTAAACGGTTATAGTCTTGGTTTGGTGCGACGCATTCCAATGTATCACATGCGCGTTCAGAGCTCGATGAATATAAATTTCCAAATGAAATATTATGTTCGTTAAAATATTTACCAGCTTGTTTGGCTTGAGAGGTTCCTAAACTTGTTAAAGGAGAGTCACTTGCCCCCTGCACCTTACCTCGTAAATTAAACATTGTTTGTCCATGTCTCATTAAATAAAGTGTTTTTGACATTGTATACACCTCAAACTTAGTTTTTGTTTCAAATTACTGACATTAATTGAACGCTTTTATTTGTTATTAACCGTTCCTAAGTACAATTGTATTTTCGAGTAATAGTATACATTAATTTTTTAATTTTCAAAAACAAGAACATAGAAAAAATTTATAAAGTGGTTTGAGTCCCGTCATGGTGGGTATAAAATATTATAAGATTCACAATTCTAAAAGGAGTGTCTTTCATGAGCGACCATAATCAATATAATTATGTTAATCCAAATAAGCTCTCGTTAGATTGGGAATGTTTAATCATAAGTAAAACAGATATGTTATTAGATGGTGTTCCAAAAGAATTAATTAATTCTTGGATGGACAGAAATATTATTGAGCCTTTTTCAATAAAAGATAATGAAATTAACTTTAAAACTAAAGATGTGTGGAATGCGCTAAACACCCAAAATTGGTATTACGCTCACTCAAATTAATTTATATAGACTTATTGCTCTATTAGTACTTTCAATAAGTTGATGATCGACGTAGTTAGACATAACATACGATCTAATAGCTTTGTTATTTCTTTCATGTTTTGGAAACTCACAGTCGTTTTCAATATATTGAGCTAAACTTCCTAGAGGTGTATCATCGTTTATAAACCCAATTACAAAATCATAGAATGTCATAGTTCCCCTCCTCAGTTTAATTAATCTCTCTTAAAATATTTCATTATTAATATTGTCTAAACATATAAGATAACTCAACTTTAATATGTAATTAGCAACTTTTGCTTGTTTCTAGTATATAACTCATTGTATTAAATATACTGTTTAAGATTATTAAATCATTTACCCAATAATTAATCACTAAATTTGTTATTTATTAAGATGGTAACTTGTCGTAATTGTTACAATATGGTGAAGAAATCGAAGTTCATTTGTTTAGTTACGTAGCTTCATGCAAAAATGAAAATAAATATTAAAACATTCATCAAAAGTTATAAGGGATGTTGTGTCAGCCGCTTCATTAAGTCGGTTGGCATTTTTGTATATAAAGAAGATTAAATATAAGTTTGATATTTATTACTGCTCACTTTTACAATATTAGCAACTAAATTTTTGACAAATTCTAATATTAAGATAAAAACATACAATTACTTTGATTAACTCATTTTACCGGTATACAATAAATGATATGATTATATAAAGTTTTACTATTTAATAAGAGGTGACACCCATGAATAATAATAAAATTTTTTGGATAAATATTTTTATTACGCTATTATTTTTGGGTTTCAATATTATTGTTACTTACAATGCAGACTTAGATGATTTCTTCTGGCTAATTCCAGGGCTTACAATTAGTGGTATCACAATTGTACTAAGCTTAAGTACTGCGCTCATTTGCAAGAACCTGGTTAGCGAAGTTATTTTTCTAATCAATATTGCTATGCTTTTATACTACATTTATCCTATAGTATATACATTCTTTTAATATAAATTTAGGAGGCTTACACATGAGTTTGCATTTAACTATATTGTTATGGCTTGGTATCATTTTTGTAATAGCAGCCTCAATTATATTGGGCTTATTACTTAAATCTAAAAAAGAAGAACGTAAAGAATCATATTTAGGTTTTACCGTAATATTTTATATTTTTGGATTTGCTTTACTCATCTACGTATTCATATTTGGTATATTATAGCGTAGAATTAAAGAACAAAATGACACTGTTATTTTTGTTCTTTTTTATTTATATCTATATGTAATATTCATTAATAACTCATCAAATATGATTTGTTAATTTCTAAGGAGTATCAAAGTGAAATATTCAATTTCTCCATTTATAAAAATATCATTTGTTACACTGATAATTCTTATAACTTTTCCAACACATTTATTAGCTTATACGAGTAACTCTAATCCACTCTCACCAACTGAAGATGATTTTGATATACAGCCAGGTGATATTATACTTACTAAGGGCCCAGTTTTATATGGTTTCTTTGGTCATTCTAGTATCGCACTTGATCACGATACCGTTTTACAAATAGAAGGCCCTGGGGACAAACCTATTACAGAGTCGTTCCATTCTTTCAAACAACGATTTGGTGAAGGCAAAGATGATTGGATTAAAATCTATCGTTGTTCTATGCCTGGAGCTGGAGAGAGAGCCGCTAAATGGGCTGAAGAACACTATAAAGATACAGATAAGACATATCTAGTCACTTTAAATCTTAAAAGTGAAAGATTTACATACTGTACTAAGATTATTTATCAAGCTTATAAATATGGCGTAAGTAAAAATTCAATTAACGAACATGGCTTACTCATCATTTCTCCATACGCGCTTGTAGATAATTTCACGAAAGATTATCAACTCAAATTAGTTAAACAATACTAAATATCCATAGTAAAAAGAGTAGCTTTGAAATAGTTACTCTTTTTTCGTTAGACAGTTTCCTTGAAATAATTTATGAAATGCTCATTTTCTTCTAATAAATCAATATAAGAAATAGAGCTAAACGGGATAATACGTGTACAATTTTTTAAAGGATAGATAATAATTTCATTTTCATAATCTAGATGAATATCATTTTCTAACACCATTTTTTTAGAACCCACTACAATCGCAATTGCTTTAAAATCATTATTATCAAAGTACTTTTTTAATAATTTTTTATCCATGTTATCTCACATCCTATTCACTTCATATTTACCACTATTTTGTAAAATAACAATGAAATTACCTTATAATTTATGTAAATATATCTTTTAAAATATTTTCAAAAATTTTCAAAAATTTACTAGTCATTTCATTATAAAATAATATTATATTAAATTTAGGAGTGACTATATTGAAAAAAGTTTTATTTACATTATTATTAGGTCTTTTTATATTAACTGGTTGCAGTTTTTCGAATGAAGATAAGGAAGAAGATCATTCTAAATCTTCCTCACAGAATAAAAAAGAGAATGAAAATACTAAAAAGAAAAATGATCAACATTCTAATTCTAAGTCATCAAAATATGATGCAAAAAGCGATGATGAATCTACTGATCAAAACAATGAAGACAGTTCTTCCAACGAACAGCAATCCACTTCTAATTCGAATTCTCAGAATGCAAAGCAAATCGATATTCACAATATAACTGACCGTGCCACATTAGAAGCAGTTATTAACAGCAACGATTACTCTGAAATAGATAAAATTGCTGCATATAATAGTGCAGTTGCAAATGGTGTTATTCCACAAGGTAATGTAATGGAAGGCCCTGCAAGTGAAGCTTATGCAAGTTCACTACGCGTGGAAAGTGGTCAAGAAAAATCTGTTTATGATCAGTCTAACCAGTCTTCAGAAGAAGAAAACATAGACGATCCAAATGCAGAAATCAACGCTGCAACTAATGAGGATGAATACGTAGATGCTTTGAGAAAAAAATATAACGGCGGTTTATCTTCTGGAGAGATTCAAACTAAGCATGCAATTGAACAAGGCTATTATGATGGTGATGATGCTGAAGAAGTTTATCAAACAATACAACAACGAGAACAAGATATAGCTAACGGTAAATACGATAAATATAAGAATAATTAATAAAGTTCATTGGACTTAGAGAGAGGCAAGCTATCACATGTTAAATATGTGATGTGACTATGCCTCTCTCTATTTTACTTCTTTTCTCATTTGATATAGATAATACGGTTTCTTATTAATTTCTCCAACAATTTCAAATCCCATTTTTTGATATAGTTTCAATGCTACATCATTATCTTGTACTACTGTTAATGAAAGTTTACTGAAGCCTGATTCTTTAGCTTTTTGTTCAGCAAAATTTAATAATTGTTGCCCTACTCCTTTTCCCCTTGCATTAGGCATAGTCGCTAGCATACTAATATGGTATTCATCTTCATTACCCTCGTCCATCGTAACAAGTGAATAAAAGGACTTCGGATGTGAGATGATTGATAAGAAAGGTTTCAACTTATTCATTGAAATAATTTGAAGTACTGTTGGCGTCATCGCTCTATCAATCTGTTTTAAAGGATTGCACGTAATAGCTCCAAGCACTTGATTATCATCAAGAGCTACAAATGACATATCATGACTAAAGCGATTCGCACGATTATTCCAAAGTTGTTGTAAGTCACCAATAATTTCATTATCACTTGACTTACCTAATATAATTTTAGCCATGTCATCTATTGCCGAGTAAATTAACTGACCCCCTTCATTATAGTGAGGCTTCGCTGATTGAATTGTTATTTTCGTCACTTTCATTCCTCCTTATTTCAATTATTTACTTATTTTTCTAAATTAAACAATATTTGAGGTTATCAGTAATATAATTTATAATATAAAAGTTAAATTACACATTTTTATTATTACAATCAATATAAAGGAAGGTCATATGAGAAAAAGAAAAAACTGGTATTCTAAATTATATTATATTTTTATTTCTGTCTTAATTATTACTATTATAGCTATTGCATTTATACTTTATAAAACACGTGAAGATAAACAAAATCGTTCATTAGATTATTATTCAAATTTCGAAGAGCTAAAAGAAAACACAACAGAAGGTAAAGATTGGCGTATTAAAACGAAAAATCGTAAAGATAATCACATGCTTGTCACAGCGATACATGGCGGAGGTATTGAACCAGGTACAACTGAACTTGCACGTCGTGTGGCCAATATAGGTGAATATGATTTTTACACATTCGAAGGATTAATGCCAAAGCATAACGAACGCTTGCATATCACTTCAACTGTGTTTGATGAACCGACACTATTAAAAATGTTAGACCACTCAGATGAGACAATATCCATTCATGGCTATTCTGGTGAAGACCCTATTGTTTACGTTGGCGGTAAGGATAAAAAATTAGCGAAATCTATCACAAAATCATTAAAAAATAGAGGTTTCACTGTTCAAAAGAGCCCTAAAGGTATTGAAGCGACATCATCATCTAATATTATTAATAGAAGTGATAATGATTCAGGCGTTCAACTTGAATTAACTACTGGACAAAGAGCATTATTCTTTAAGGATAAACAATTAGATCAAAATACAAGAAAGAACCCAGACAATTACACACATACATTTTACAAATTCGCTAAAGCAGTTAATAAAGGCATTGAAGATGCACAGTAGTTTATTAACCCCTACACTACGTTTTCAATCATATTTAATTTGGGTATAACATATTATAGTGAGGGGGAACATGTCATGTTAGATTCATTAACTCAAGAACAAAAATATACGATAGCTAAATTTTATAAATTATACATGGAACGTTCTAATGAAGGGCAATCTGAAAGTGAAGCGAATTATTTTGGAGATAGTATAAAAGCACAAGATGATTATTTCTGTGATCGTGAATACGATGATTTTTTAGAGAATTGTAAAGTTCTAATCGATCATGGTTATCTTGAAGGACAACTTACAGCAGATAGAATTGATGACATTAGCGTTACTAACAAAGCTTTTACAGAAATAGAGCAAAGTTTTAAATAGTTAAACTACTGGGCCTAGGGCATAAGTAAAATAATGATGCTATTTTGCAATTTCGTAGTAGCTGATTGAACTGAAAAGGTGCTTAAATTATGCTTTTTCATTTCAAGTCATCCTTGCGGGCGGAGCCCCAGCAAAGAGAATTTCCCTAAGAAATTCTACAAGCGAACCAAGCTGGAAGTGGAACGAATTAAAAAATTCTGTCCTACTTCCAGTTTTATTTTTACGAAAAAGGTGAATATATGACTAACTGGAAAATAGATAATCAATCACAAAGACATTTGATGATTCAAGAACATGCGAATGAAATATCTATTGTTGAACCTTATCATAATGGATCTTTCAAAATATTAGCTGAAATTAACTTAAATCAAACATCAAACGAAGCACAACTTAACGATGAAAACTTATATGTATCTGTAAGTAAAGAGCATAAAGAGATTAACATTTTCGATAAGGTGAAATAGCTTGATTAATTATACGTTTACACTACTGTTTTTAAATAGTAATTAGATGTTAATTACAAAGTAATATGTATTATATTATATGTGTAATACAATACAATTAATGATGTAAATTTAATGGAGGTAGCGTATGGAGAAACTGTTGTTCTATACAGGCACGGTATTACTAATTATTGCGATTATATTAATCTTGTTCGCTATTGTGGCAGTATTTAAAAATAAGAATTATTTTAAATATTTTGCGATGGCTATTACGATTATTCTACTAAGTATGCTTGCTTTAGGCATTCATAAAATGATTGAAAGTAATAATCCAACTGAAAATCAAGCAACTCAATCTAAAGATAAGCAACCTAAAGAGGATAAATCATCTAATGATAAAAAGAAAAAAGACAAAAAAGATGACGACAAAGATGATAATAATGTTACTCAAGAAGAACAAAATCGTTCTGAAGAAACATCAACTAATGAAGAATTAAATACTCAAGAACAACAAAGCTCACAACAAGAGCAACCAACAACTGAAGAATCAAATAACGAAGTACCTTCTACTCAACAAGATACTACACAAGATAATACTGTAAACAATCAAAATAATACTTCTTCCAATAATAATCAAAATGCGAATCAAGCAAACGACACAAATCAAAACTATAATCAAAGTAATAGAAATAGTAATGACAATGATGATAATAACGGTTCAAACGGAAATGTTTCTACAGAGGATAGTTCAAGTACTGAGAATCAGTCTAATGAAAATCAAACACAGACATATTCAGAAAATAGTTCCGCTGAACAATCTGACAATGGCGAAGAAGCAACTGAGACTAATACAGATGAATCAAATAAAAGTGCAAACTAATTAGTATAATCAATATATAAATTAATTAATACAATTACTTTTACCGGGATAATCAACTTTTCGATTTATCCCGGTATTTTTTAATTTAAATTATCAAATATTATTAACTGTTGAATTTTTAGAAAAGTGTGACATACTTATAGTAATAATATTTATATCAATTAGATATTAAATATAATTAAATAAAGGGTGACACTTATGAAGAAAGTAGCTTTTGTACTACTCTCAAGTTTTTTACTATTAGGGGCATGTGGTAACAATGATGATTCAGTAGATAATGTTAAGAAAAGTACTCACAAAAAAGACAACCCTAAGGTTCACAAAGATAAAGGCGAATCAGATCGTACAGATGGTAAAAAAATCAACGATAACTAATAGCAAAACAAGCATTTACATGCTTCTTTAATTGAAACGTAAATGCTTGTTTTTTCTATCAATATTACTGACGCAACAAATTTATTAATCCACCTTCTGTCACTTATTATAATAAATATTTAACGAATCCAAATACTTTTCTATCTAAACCATTACTTGTATAAAAAGAATGAGCATTTTTTCTTTCTTCCTTTATACCACTATTCAGGGTAAGTACTTTACTTCCCAATGTACATACTAAACTCTCGCCTTTATTAAGTAAAAAATGAGCCATAACCTTTTTTCAATAATTAGAATTAATGACAAATGCTAAAACCCTCATATATTCTCCACTTTTAAAAAAACAATATTTTACACATACCACTTAAGCCATTAATTTTATTATCTTTCAACTATAATAACAAATAATAATCATCGCGTTGATTTAAATTTTTCAGTCTATCTTTTAATTCCTATTTATTATAGAGCCATTTTTTGTATGGCAATTTTGGGGCAATACTGTGGCAACAAAAACAAAAAGCCCACAACCACAAAGGTTATAGGCTACATTATGGAGACGGCGGGATTCGAACCCGCGTCCAGAGGTCCTGATACACATCTTTCTACGTGTGTAGTCTATTGATGAATTTCGCATAATAGTAAGCAACAGACAACCAGTATTATGCTAGTTTGATTAAATTTCATCTAAACAGACTTCAAACGGCAGTGTTTAGCATATCCTACTAGGGTTGAATCGCGTTAACAGCACGTAGGAGATGCTGTTAGGCGATGCAGAGTGCTATTACGCAGCTACTGCGAAATTATTGTTTGATTTGTCAGTTATATTTACTGAAATGTGTTGATGTCGGAGACAGCCCTCCGACACGCTTAATGTGCTCGAGGGACCCCTGTCGAATCCAAAAACGCCCCCGTAATAAAATTTATAAATCATTACAATACGTAGTGACTGACTGAACTAAGAAAGCAATATATAAAGCAATTCTTAGTTCTAGTCATTCATACTAAAGTGAAATAACACAATCGAAAGAATCCTACTTCACTCTCTATCTAACGTATTTTTTAATTCACAACATCAGTTATCATACCAAATAGCACCCGATTAATCAACAAACATGCTTAATAACGGTCTTTGATTGCACGATCAACATCACGTTTCATTGCTTTATCTTTTAAAGCTTGACGTTTATCATGTATTTTCTTACCACGTGCTACGCCTAATAAGACTTTACATTGACCATGTTTTAAATAAAGTTTTAATGGAATAAGTGAATAGCCAATTTCTCTCGTACGTTCCCCAAGTTTAATAATTTCCTTCTTATGAAGTAATAACTTTCTAGAACGTAAAGGGTCATGATTGAAACGGTTACCTTCCTCATAAGGTGCAATGTGCATATTATTAATGAACATCTCGCCACGTTTAACTTGAGCATAGCTATCTTTCAAATTGGCACTACCTCGACGAATAGATTTAATCTCTGTTCCCTTTAAAGCAATACCCGCTTCAATTGTATCTTCAATATTATAATCATGTCTGGCTTTACGGTTTTCAGCTAGTGTACCGGGTGATTTCGTTTTCTTCTTAGCCATTAATCTGTGTCACCTCTTTGCTGATTATTTTTTCTTACGACGTGATTTTTTCTTCACACTTTTATCTTTATAGAATGGTTTGTGATTCGTTTTACCTTGTTTATCACGACTACGTTGGTTTTTACCTTTTCGTTGCTTACGTTTTTTCTTCTTGCCTTTATGATCATCATCTTTTGATTTCTCTAAAGACTTGCCACGTGTTTTAGCTTGAATCGTTTTACCTCTCAATGGTCGTTGACTTCGATCATTTTTTGGCAATGGCATACCAACAATTTGGAAATCAATCATTCGTTCATCTACATCGACATGTGTGACTTTCACTGTAACTTGATCGCCTATACGGAATACTTTTGCTTGGCGCTCACCAATAAGTGCCATTTGGCGTTCATCAAATTGATAATAATCATCTGTCATATTTGAAATATGAACCATACCTTCAATTGTGTTAGGTAGTTCGATAAACATACCAAAATTTGCAACAGAGCTTACAATACCTTCAAATTCATCACCGATATGTTGAATCATATACTCAGCTTTTTTCAATTCATCAGTATCTCGTTCTGCTTCAATTGCACGACGTTCACGTTGAGATGTGTGCTCAGCTAATTCAGGTAATTTATCTTCCCATTTGTGTAATTCTTTGTTATTCATTGAATTATCGATAAGATATTTTCGAATTAAACGATGAACTGTTAAGTCCGGATAACGTCTAATAGGTGATGTAAAATGTGTATAGTATTCCGCTGATAAACCGAAGTGACCTAAGTTTGTATCATCATAATGTGCTTGTTGCATTGAACGTAACATCATTGTTGAGATAACCATTTGTTCAGAGCGACCTTCAACTTCTTCTTGGATAGATTGTAATGTTGAAGGATGAATATCCTCACCCGTACCTTTAATCATAATTCCAAAGTTTGTAATAAAGTCGAAGAACTGTCTTAAACGATCTGATTTAGGTTGTTCGTGAACACGGTAAATGAAAGGAACTTCAAGTTTATTGAAATGTTCTGCCACCGTTTCGTTAGCAGCTAACATAAATGATTCAATTAAACGTTCACCTTCGCCTCGCTCACGTAAAACCACATCAGTTGGTAAGCCTTCGTTATTCACTAACACTTTAGCTTCACTTATGTCAAAGTCAATTTCACCACGACGTTTACGCATTTGGATTAAACGATTTGATAAATCTTGTGCTAAATCAAGCATTGGTGTAATTTCTTGATACTGCTTACGTACGTCAGGGGCCTTTTCAGTTATAATTTGATTAACTGCATCATATGTCATTCTGTAATTAGAATGGATTACACTATCAAAAATGTCATGATTAACCACTTCGCCTCGTTCATTGATTTCCATGCGACAACTTAGTGTTAAGCGATCGACTTCTGGGTTCAATGAACAAATACCATTACTCAAACGGTGTGGAATCATTGGAATAACACGGTCTACTAAATAAACACTTGTCGCTCTATCGTAAGCTTCTTTATCAAGTTCTGAGTCTTCTTTAACATAGTAGCTAACATCCGCAATACTTACAGTTAATTCAGTGTGACCATTTTTTAATTTTTTTACACTAATAGCATCGTCTAAGTCTTTTGCGTCTGCACCATCAATGGTAATCGTTAACTCGTCACGTAAGTCTGTACGACCTTTAATTTCATCAGGCTTAATCTCTTCAGGAACCGCTTCGGCTTCTTTCAATACATTATCAGGGAATTCGATTTCGATACCGTGCTGATAAATGATTGATAAGATATCTACTCCTGGGTCATTTTTATGGCCTAGAATCGCAGATATATGTCCTTCAGGATTATCTGTACCATCTGCATACTTCGTAATTTGAACGAGTACTTTATGACCATCTACCGCACCAAGACTTTGACCTTTCGGTATGAAAATGTCTTGCATAATACGTTTATCATCTGGGATAACAAAGCCAAAATGTTTCGCTTCACTATAGGTACCGACTACTTGAGTGACAGAATGTTTCTCGATTGATTTAACTTCGCCTTCAATTTTACCTTTATGCTCACCTTTAGACTTCTGTATTTCTACAATAACTATATCACCATCTAATGCACGATTAATCTTCGTTGGTGGAATAAAGATATCATCCATATCTTCTAATTCAGGACGTAGGAATGCAAAGCCCTTCTTATTTTGACTTAACGTCCCTTTAATTAACTTAGAATTTGAACTTTTATGCGAATGTTTGCGTTGGTATCTATCTGTTTTAGTTCGTTCAACTAAACCTGCTTGTTCAAGTTCTACTAGCACCTTTATTAAATCTCTAAACGAGTCGGCACTATTAAGACCTAAAGCATCTTGAAAATCAGATACCGACATCGGTTCGTAATCAGGTTGCTTTATGATTTCTTCAATGGATTGCTTTAAATTCATCATGCCCCTCCTTTCTTCTTTCGTTTAATATTTTTAAATTTATTATTCAGACCAATCTAAAGTTTCTAAGAAACTGTATACATCTTCGAATACTTGTTCTTTTTCTTTATCGATTGTAATGACATGTCCTGAATTTGCATACCATTTGATGTCTTTTTCATCTGAGTCGACATTCTCGTATATATAATTTGCTGATTGAGGATTAATCATTTCATCATTTTCAGCTTGTACTACTAAAATTGGATCTAACACTTCATCGATTTCGTTTCTAACGTTATTTAATGTTTCGCTTAACTCTTTTAACGTTTCAGTAGGATGGAAGTCTTCCATTTCTTTATCAATCGTTGCTTGATCTTTGCCTTCATATTTTTTGAAGTTTCGTGCATATTCTAAAAAGCCTTCGTATATCGCACCTTGCGTTTTACCTTCAGCGGGTGCACACATAGTTATAATACCCTTTACAGGACGATTTAAGCTCAATTTCAATGCGAATACACCACCAAGAGATAAGCCTGCTACGGCAATTTCTTCATAGCCTTGGTCCACTAAATAATCATAACCATCAATCACATCTTTAAACCACACATGTGGGCTTGATTTTAGAATTTCTTCAGGTGGTGCAGCATGCCCTTCATATTGAGGCGCATAAGAAGTGTAACCTTTCTTCTGTAGGAATCTTCCTAATTGTCTTACGTCTGATGAATTACCTGTAAATCCATGTAGAAGTAAGACTGCTCGTTTTCCTTCCTCAAAGAAAAACGGTTGTGGTAATTTAATTTGCATTTAAAATCCCTCTTCCATCATTATCTCAAAATTATTCTTGCGTTATATTTTTTAATTCAAATACAATGCTTCGTATTAATATTATATTTAACTAAATATTCCCTTATTATCTCGGAAATATGCATTATTTAAATCGGACCTTAGGTCTCCTGACTAAATATCAATGACGTCGTCCGTCACTATTCATTATAAATAAAAAAGCCCGACATTAACATCGTCGGACCTTATAAACCAAAGTAACTGATACCAATCATTATTAAAAAGAAAATGACTGCTAAAATAATTGTTAATCTATGCAAGAATAAATCGACGCCACGTTGTTTTTGTTTACCAAATAACTGTTCTGCGCCACCACTAATAGCACCTGAAAGTCCATTACTTTTACCTTCTTGGAGTAATACAACAGTGATTAATGCAATACAATCAATAATTAATAGTACTATAAAAAGTGTATGCATGAAAATTGTCCTCCATTCATTATATACGTTCCGAATTATATCATATACTAGTCTTTATAATCAATGACTATCGATTAAAGGTACTCTTACGGATGATTGAAATAACTAGCATGTATAATGCTAATACTGTAGAGCCCACAATTACGATTATAATAGGAATAATAAACAACATTGATTTAGCTGTTATTATCGCATTTATAACCATAGTTACGTTTACTAATGTAAATAATACATTTGAAACATAGACTGCAAACATAAACCACCACAGATATTTATGTCGATTCCATAATGCAATGACACCTGCTAAATATGCCAAAATATACATAATGCCAGTATATCTAAAGCTATTTAATATATTAGCTACTGCACTATCACTTGCTTTCTGTCCTGCCTGTGATAATAGTGTCTTAGCAGTTAACGTATCTAGTGCAATAAAGTTATGGATGATCAATAAAATACATAAAATTAAAGAACTGTAGCCTATTAATTTACCTGCATTGCGTTCTCTTTGACTAGGTTGATTAAGTTGATTCTCCATCTTTATTTCTCCTTCTTTTATATACATAACTATTATATCAGTTTGTATACCTAAATTAAATCTGTTCCATGTTCGTTAAAAATCATTAGTAGGTTAGATATATGTGATAAAAGCTACATTAATGATTTTGTCATTATGATTTTACAATTTAGTTAATCACTTACATTGTTTAATAATTAAAAAACCTGCCACAGTCTCAACTCTGTGACAGGTAATACATAAGCGTGAACTCTATTAATGTTTTAAATAGGTTAAATTATTATACTTATTTGTCTAAATTGTAGAATGATTTGATACCATCGAATTTAGCAGTTTCAAATAATTCATCTTCAATACGTAATAATTGATTGTATTTAGCAATACGGTCAGTTCTTGATAATGAACCAGTTTTAATTTGACCAGCATTAGTAGCTACTGCGATATCAGAGATTGTAGTATCTTCTGTTTCACCTGAACGGTGAGAAACTACTGCAGTATATCCAGCTTTTTGAGCCATTTCGATTGCTTCGAAAGTTTCTGTTAAAGTACCAATTTGGTTAACTTTGATTAAGATTGAGTTACCAATACCTTGTTCAATACCTCTAGAAAGGATTTCAGTGTTAGTTACGAATAAATCGTCACCTACTAATTGAACTTTATCTCCAATACGATCAGTTAATTGTTTCCAACCGTCCCAATCATTTTCATCCATACCATCTTCGATAGTGATGATTGGGTATTTACCAATTAATTCTTCTAAGTAGTCAACTTGTTCAGCTGCGCTACGTTTCGCACCATGTTCACCTTCGAATTTAGTGTAATCATATACACCATTTTCGTAGAATTCAGATGAAGCACAGTCGAATCCTAAGAATACATCTTCGCCAGATTTGTAACCTGCTTTTTCGATAGCTTTAATGATTGTTTCTACAGCATCTTCAGTACCTTCAAATTTAGGAGCGAAACCACCTTCGTCACCTACTGCTGTTTCTAAACCACGTTCACTTAAGATTGATTTTAAGTTATGGAAGATTTCAGCACCCCAACGTAATGCTTCTTTGAATGATTCTGCACCTGTTGGTAAAATCATGAATTCTTGGAATGCGATTGGTGCGTCTGAGTGAGAACCACCATTAACGATGTTCATCATAGGAACTGGTAATTGTTTACCGTTGAATCCACCTAAATATTTGTATAAAGGTTGACCTAATAAGTCTGCTGCTGCACGTGCAACTGCGATAGATACACCTAAAATAGCGTTTGCACCTAATTTACCTTTGTTAGGTGTACCGTCTAATTGAATCATCATTTTATCAATAGATACTTGATCTAATACTGAAAATTCACCTTCAACGATTTCTGGTGCAATAATTTCGTTAACATTTTCAACAGCTTTAGTAACACCTTTACCGCTATAACGTGATTTATCTCCATCACGTAATTCAACTGCTTCGTGTTCACCTGTAGAAGCACCTGATGGCACTAATGCACGACCGAAAGCACCGCTTTCAGTTAATACTTCAACTTCAACTGTTGGGTTACCACGTGAGTCTAAGACTTCGCGAGCATAAACATCTGTAATAATTGGCATGTGAAAAATCTCCTTTAATTTAGATTCTAAAGCTATTATAGCTTGATTTAATCTTTAAATAAAATATTTATATCAGATAAGGACTGAATCCCTAAAGTTTCAAATATCGTATTAGGGATTTCAATATTCTTACCATTTATAACTGGACTAATTTTTAGTGTTTAATAAGTGATTCACCAGTCATGTCTGATGGTTGATCTACATTTAATAAATCTAATAGTGTTGGTGCTAAATCTCCCAGACGACCAGTTTCACGTAATGTAACGCCTTCTTTAGTTACAATAACAGGAACCGGATTAGTCGTATGAGTAGTCATTGGTTGATCATCATCTGTTAATACTTGGTCAGAGTTACCATGGTCAGCTGTAATAATTGCATAACCATTCATGTCTAAGATTTTATCAACAACTTCACCTAAGCATTCATCCACTGCTTCAATTGCTTTGATAGTTGGTTCTAACATACCACTATGTCCAACCATATCAGGGTTAGCAAAGTTTAAGATAATTAAATCTAAATCCCCTTTATCTAACTCTTCTAATAACGCATCTTTAACTTCATACGCACTCATTTCTGGTTTTAAATCGTAAGTCGCTACTTTTGGTGAATCGATTAAACGACGACGCTCACCTTCAAATTCTTCATTACGTCCACCACTCATGAAGTACGTTACATGTGGATATTTTTCAGTTTCAGCAATACGTAATTGTTTTAAGTTATTATTTTGAGCAACTTCACCAATTGTATTTGTTAAATCCACTTTCTCGAAGACAACTTCAGCATCTACATTGTCATTATATTTAGTAAATGTTGCGTAGAATAAATCTTTAACTTGTTCTACTTTAAAGCCATCAAATGCTTTATTAGTAAATACTTCTGACAACTGAGCTGCTCTATCAGGGCGGAAGTTGAAGAAGATAACTGCATCTCCATCATTGATGCCATTATTTTGACCTTCAACAATAAATGGCTCAACAAATTCATCTGTTAAATCATTAGCGTAGTTAGCTTCAACGCCTTCTTTTGCTGAAGCATAAGCAGGCCCTTCAAAGTTACGGATAGCATTATATGCTTTTTGTTCACGGTCCCAACGTTTATCACGGTCCATAGCGTAATAACGGCCAGAAATAGATGCGAACTCACCTACACCTAATGATTTAAATTTAGCTTCTGTTTCCTCAATGTATTTTAGTGCTGATTTTTGGTCTACGTCACGACCGTCTAAGAATGCATGTACATAAACTTTATCTAAACCTTTTTGTTTAGCAAGTTCTAACAATGCAAATAAATGTTGGTAATGACTGTGTACACCACCATCAGATAGTAATCCAAAGACATGTAATGCAGAATCATGCTCATTAACATGTTGCACGGCGTTATTTAACACATCATTTTCAAAGAAATCGCCATCTGCGATTGATTTATTGATTCGTGTCAAACTTTGGTAAACAATACGTCCTGCACCAATGTTCATATGACCAACTTCTGAGTTACCCATTTGGCCTTCTGGAAGACCTACGTCTAAACCACTGGCTTCAATTTGTGTAGTTGGGTATTTACTGTAATAGCGGTCAAAATTTGGTTTATGCGCTTGTTTTACAGCATTACCATGTTCACTTTCACGATTAGCGAAACCATCTAAAATGATTAAAGCTGTCGGTTGTTTAGCCATAATTATTTTGCACCTTCTAACAATTGTACGAAATCTTCAACTTTTAATGATGCGCCACCTACTAATGCACCATCAATGTCAGATTGAGCCATGTATTCTTTAACGTTGTTAGGTTTAACACTACCACCATATTGAATACGTGTTGCATCAGCAACATCTTGACTAGCCACTTTCGCTACTGTTTTACGCACGTGAGCACACATTTCATTAGCATCATCAGAAGTAGCTGATTTACCAGTACCGATTGCCCAAATTGGTTCGTATGCAATAACAACTTCTTTAAGTTGCTCTTCTGATAAACCTTCTAATGCTTTTTCAACTTGATTGCTAACGATTTCATTAGCTTTGCCATTTTCGCGTTCTTCATCAGTTTCACCAACACAAATAATTGGTGTCATGCCATGATTAAATATCGCATGTGCTTTTTTATTCACATCTTCATCTGTTTCATGGAATAATTCACGACGTTCTGAGTGTCCAATAACTACGTATTTAACACCTAAGTCAGCTAATGCCACTGGAGAAGTTTCTCCTGTGAATGCACCATTATCTTCAAAATAAGTGTTTTGAGCACCAATTTTCAATCCTTTTGCTTTGCCATCATTCACTAATGAAATTAATGCATCTAATTGAATTGTTGGTGCACAAATTACTGATTCAACTTCTTTTTCATCAGGTAATGTTGGTAAATTATTAACGAAGTCTTTAGCTTCTTTAACTGTTTTGTTCATTTTCCAGTTACCAGCTATGATTGGTTTTCTCATTGATTACACTCCTATATATTTAAAATTGTAATTTTAGCGTTAAATAACTTTTTAAGACGTAAAGTCTTATTCTTTGTACATTTTCCCTTGAAAATGCTTAGAAAAACGTACACCTTTTATAAGATGATTATTTATCATTAATTGCTTTAATTCCTGGTAATTCAATACCTTCTAGGTATTCTAATGATGCACCGCCACCAGTAGAAATATGTGTGAAGTCATCTTCAAAACCTAAAGAAATTGCAGCTGCTGCTGAGTCACCACCACCGATAATTGTAGTAGCGTCTTGTAAGTTAGCAATGGCTTTACATACACCGATTGTACCTTGAGCAAAGTTACTAAATTCAAATACACCCATAGGTCCATTCCATACTACTGTATGTGCACCTTCTAATTCTTTAGAGAATAATTCAACAGTTTTAGGGCCAACGTCCATTGCTTCTTGATCAGAAGGGATGTTATCGATTGATACTTCAGTAATTTCAGCGTCATTTGAGAATTCTTTCGCAACTTTCGCATCTACTGGTAACACAATTTGATCGCCATTACTTTCAAGTAATTCTTTAGCAAAGTCGATTTTGTCTTCTTCTAGTAAAGATAAGCCAATTTCTTTGCCTTGTGCTTTTAAGAAAGTATACGCCATTCCACCACCAATAAGAATTTTATCAGCGATATTTACTAAGTTTTTAATAACACCAATTTTGTCAGATACTTTTGCGCCACCTAAAATTGCAACTACTGGTTTATGTGGATCGTTAACAACACCACCGATAAATTTAATTTCTTTTTCCATTAAATAACCAGCCGCTGTTTCTAAATGCGTTGAAATACCAACATTAGAAGCATGTTCGCGGTGAGCTGTACCGAAAGCATCATTTACAAATACATCACCTAGTGATGCCCAATATTTACCTAGTTCAGGATCGTTTTTAGATTCTTTTTTACCATCTAAATCTTCGAAACGTGTATTTTCAACTAATAATACATCGCCTTCACTTAAGTTTTTGATAGCTGATTCTAATTTTTTACCACGTGTTTCAGGTACGAAAGTAACTTCTTTACCTAATTTTTCAGATAAAGCATCAGCAACAGGTTTTAATGTAAGACCTTCTTTATCACTTTCTTGTTTAACTTTTCCTAAGTGAGAAAATAGTACTAATTTACCACCTTGTTCGATGATATATTTAATTGTTGGTAAAGCCTGAACAATACGGTTATCATTTGTGATCTTACCGTCTTTTAAAGGTACATTGAAATCAGCACGTTCTAAAACAACTTTCCCTTTTAAATCTAAATCAGAAACAATTTTCTTTGCCATTATAATTTCCTCCTCTAAATAGGAATTACTAATATAAAAATAAGCGGAGAAGCGTTAGTGCTCCCCGCTTACTCATAAGCTAACTTATTTCAATAATTTGTACAAGTGTACTGTGAATAGTACATCCATACTGAGCACAAGTTTATTTAACTATGCTTCTAAATTATTTAGATAATTCTGCTAAATATTCTAAAGTACGAACTAATTGAGCAGTGTAAGACATTTCGTTGTCATACCAAGCTGCAACTTTAACTAATTGACGGTCACCAACAGACATTACACGAGTTTGAGTAGCATCGAATAATGAACCGTAAGTCATGCCAACTACGTCAGAAGAAACGATTTCGTCTTCAGTGTAACCAAATGATTCGTTTGAAGCGTTTTTCATTGCTTTGTTAACGTCTTCAACAGTAACGTCTTTTTCTAATACAACTGTTACTTCAGTTAATGAACCTGTAGCAACTGGTACACGTTGAGCACCACCGTCTAATTTACCATCGATTTCAGGAATAACTTTACCGATTGCTTTTGCAGCACCTGTTGAGTTAGGTACGATGTTTTGAGCTGCTGCACGCGCACGACGTTTGTCACCTTTTTTATGTGGACCGTCTTGAGTCATTTGGTCACCAGTGTATGCGTGAATAGTTGTCATTAAACCTTCAACTAAACCAAATTCATCACTTAATACTTTAGCAACTGGTGCTAATGAGTTAGTAGTACATGATGCACCTGAAACAACTGTTTCTGAACCATCTAAGTCATTGTGGTTAGTGTTGAATACGATTGTTTTTACATCACCTTTAGCTGGTGCAGAGATTAATACTTTTTTAGCACCTGCATTGATGTGTGCTTCTGCTTTTTCTTTATCTGTATAGAAACCAGTACATTCTAATACTACGTCGATATCTAAATCGCCCCAAGGTAATTTGCTTGCATCTGGTTCTTCGTATGATTTAACTTCTTTACCATTTACGCGGAAACCACCATCAATAACTTCAACTTCTCCTGTGAAACGACCTTGCATAGTGTCATATTTTAATAAATGAGCTAACATTTCGTCGTCTGTTAAGTCGTTTACTGCAACTACTTCAATACCTTCTACGTCTTGAATTCTTCTAAATGCTAAACGACCAATTCTACCAAAACCATTAATTGCTACTTTTACTGCCATTATAATGGCCTCCTTTAAAATGATATTTAAAAAGCTTTAAACTTTTTATTACTAATTTAATATTACCTTTGCTGCTGCTTCATCAGTAATTAAAACTGTATTTTTAGGTGCAATACTTAAGTAAGCTTTAATTGCTTCACCTTTAGATTGTCCACCTGCAACAGCGAATATAAAATCTTTGGTTTCTAAATCTTCAAGTTGTAGTCCTATTGTCTTTACTTTGTAGACTACATTTCCTTGAGCGTCAAAATAGTAACCGAAAGCTTCTGCGACGGCTTGATGATGTTGAAGGCTTTCAATCACCTGTTCTGACGATTGTCTACGATACGCCATCTTCAGCGCATCACCAATACCGTGAATTGTTATATTTGCTTGTTTAATTTTATCTAATGTATGAACCACAGAGGGTTCCATCAGAAGTGTATTATACGTTGATTCACTCACATTATCTGGTACATAAAGTGTTGTATAATAACCACCTGTTTGTTGCGCCATGCTCGCTGAAATCGTGTTAGCTTGATAAATAACATTCTCACCAAGACCACCACGAGCTGGTACGAAAAATACATTAAATGGTAGAAGATGCATGGCTCGGCTTACATTTGCCATTGTTGAACCACCTGTTACTGAAACAATAGCGTCTTCATATAAGATGCTTTCCAATAATTGGCCAGCTTGTCTTCCCATTTCGGATTTAACATTCTCTTGAGCATCTGCATCACCAGGTATAACATGAACTTCTTTAATACCAAAAGTTGACTTAATTTGATCAGCTAATTGATTATCATCAGTATAAATATTGAAATATTCGTTAAGCTGATTCAAAACTGACTTGCCTTCTTCAGTGATTTCCATTCCAGTCGATTTGACTTGAATTAAATCTTGCTTTTTCAACATATCAGTTTCAGATCTTAAGACACGTTCGGTAATATCCATGTGCTCACTTAAACTTCTTCTACCTACTGGTTGATTATTTGAGATAGTAGTTAAGATAGAAAAGCGTCGATACATTTTATCAATTAAATCAGGTATCAGCTTCTGTTGAATTTTAATCAAGTCCTTCACTACTACCTTCCTCCTTTATGTATAAAGGGTAACCAATAGCGTAAACCCGGTTTGACTTATTGTGTCCCGCGCGGGACAAAATCTAACCTCTTTACACTTGCAATAGTACTATTGTGTTGTTGAAAATGCAAGAGAAAAACTCTAATATTTAAAATTATCTGTAAAATTCCCTAATTTAAGTAGTATTTCCCATTTTATAAAGTGGCACAAAGTTTAATTAAACCCTTATTTTATAGTATTACCCTTTAAGTTTAGAAATTATTCTTTTGCAAAATACTTTCTTGTTTAAACTATTTTAATTTACAATATAAGAAATTCATTTAAGGAGGATGAAGAAATGGCTCAAGAAAATGATAATAATGTAGAAGTCATTGACCCTGAAGATCGTAGATATAAAGATGATAACTATTTTAATGGTAATGAACGTAACAACTATTCAATAAGATATCATTATGGTTGTGGTTGTCCATTTGGTTGCCTTTCTTCAATAATCATTTCTATTTTGCTTTCAATTATATTTACCTTTTTACTCAATTGGATGTTTTAAAAAAGTAAAAAGTGAGACTTGAAACATGACTGTTTCAAAATCTCACTTTGATAACTACTAACTATATTATTCATTACTATTTGATGATTTTTGGCTTGACTGACTTTGACTAGACGTAGAACTTCGTTGTGAAGTTTGTCTTGTGGTTGATTGCTGCGTAGACGACTGAGTTGTTGATCGTTGTTGTGTTTGCGGTGATTGTTGCGTTCTAGTTTGATTGCTTGTCTGGTTACTATTAGACTTATCCGTATTTGACTCACTAGAATTACTATCACTGCTATTATTACTGTTACTTTCTTGAGTTGCTTGTTCTTTAGTGCGAGCTTCTTCTGTTGTAGCTTCTTCTTTAGTTGTTCTCTCTTGTGTTTTTTCTTCCTTAGTCTGTGCTTCTTTGGTTCTTTGTTTCTCTTCTGTTAATGGCTGTTGTTTAGTTCTTTGTTGAGTTGAAGGTGTTGCTTGTTGTGTCTGACGTTGTTGGGTTTGAGCTGTTTGCTGCGTAACATTTTCTTGAGTCACATTCGAACTATCTTCACTAGTTTTTTTATCTTTATCTGACTTATCCTTTTTGTCTTTATCTTCTTTGTCTTTTTTATCATTTTTATCTTTGTGCTCTTCAGTTGATTGATTGTTTAAGCGTTCACTTGAACGATTTGAATGATCTACAAATGCAAAAATCGCAAATGCTAATCCGCTTAATAATAATAAAACGATAATCGTACTAATAAGTTTCGAAATGCCACTCATTTTTTTCTTTTCCGGTTCACCAAAGTCATCTCTATTTCTATTGTTCTTAGACATAAGTTACCTCACTTTAATATATTAAAATTGTCTAGTCCCCTAAATGTAGCATATAATTTTACAGTAATTCGCACGGAAATGAAATAAAAAGGTTTAAGACATTAATTATAATGATACATAATCACTTATATATGATAACATCATAAGTAATTACAAACATCAATTATGCAAATTTAATTTTATTATAATGTGAAAGTGTGAGTCATAATGAAAAAATTTGTTTCTGAAGATATATTTGAAGATGAAAATGTACCTAAACATAATCTAAAAACTATGATGTTGAATAATGATGATTATGATGACAGTCATACATCTCAGTTTGATTTTATATTTTTATCAGTCATTTTCATTCCTCTAATCATATTATTCTTAATCTTTATTCATTAGGACTATAATAGATATACAAAGAGCCCACACGATTCTCGCATGGGCTTCTACTAAAGGGAGTCAAAATTGACCTTCGTTTATTTTGTGTAGTCTATGGGGTATACTCAATTTACTCAGAGATATTGAAATCTACTATAGCGAAGGTACAAATTAATTATAACTTAACTTTAGATAATTTAAATCCTGTCTACAGCTTAGTAAATGACATATTATTGACTAATCATTGTACATTTTTTGAACAAGAAAAGTTCAATGTTGATAATAGAAAAGCTATCTTAATACTATAAATTAATAGAGGTGTAAATATGAAGCAATTCTTAATAACTGGCGGAACTGGAATGGTAGGCAGTCAATTAGTAAATAAATTAAAGAATCGCGATGTACATATTACAATACTAACTCGTAGTGATAAGCAAAGTGATGATCCAAAGATTTCTTATGTTAATTGGTCAAAAGACGGTTGGATGTCCCAAGTTCCAGATATAGATGTTGTAGTTAATTTGGCTGGTGCAACTTTAAATAAACGCTGGACTCCATCATATAAACAATTGATTATGACTAGTCGTATTCAGTCAACACAATCACTAGTTGACTTGTTTAGCCAACGGGAACATAAACCTGAAGTGCTCTTTAATGCTAGTGCAATGGGTTATTATCCACCTAGTTTATATCATACGTATACAGAAAAATATCAAACACATCCATTTGATTTTCTATCTGATGTGGTTTATCAGTGGGAACGTTTTGCTAAACGCTTTGAGTCATTTGGTACGCGAGTAGTACTTGGCAGATTCAGCATGATTTTATCTAATGATGGAGGCGCCTTACAGACGATGAAGCTTCCTTATAAATTCTTCGTAGGTGGTAAATTAGGATCTGGATTCCAATGGTATTCATGGATTCACATTAATGACTTAGTGCGCGCAATTCTATTCACAATCGATAATCCTAAAGCAAAAGGTCCATTCAATATGGCTGCACCAATTGCTGAACGCCAAAATTTATTTGGATACACACTTGCGCGTGTCATGCATCGCCCTCATGAAACATGGGTGCCATCATTCCTAATGCGATTAGCACTTGGTGAAATGTCTACGGTTGTTTTAGATACGCAAAAGGTATTACCAAATAAACTGGATGCGCTCGGTTTTACATTTAACTATTCTAATCTAAAAATTGCTTTCGAAGATTTAATAGATGCATAATAATTTAATTGGAGTTTTGAAAATGAATGACGAGAAATTAACTTATATTCTACTTATCATCGCAAGTCTATTTCTTATACTCAATGGTATTTTCGCTTTCGAACATAATTTAGTAATTATATTAATGTCTATATTCTTCATTTTAAGTGGCATTATTTTACTTATTATATCTATTCGACTGTTCCTAAAATGTTCTTCAAACAATTAAAATAGTCATAAAAAAACGGGGAGTGTTTGTTTAAACACTCCCCATTTGTATGTCATGGTTAAATTTGATTATTTATCTTCTGGTTGCATAACATTATCAATTAAACCATATTCTTTAGCTTCGTCAGCAGTTAAGAAGTTATCACGATCAGTATCTTTTTGAATTTTTTCAATACTTTGACCTGTACGTTCAGCTAAAATTTTGTTTAATTTTTCACGTGTTTTTAAAATGTGATTAGCAGCAATTTCGATTTCAGTTGCTTGTCCTTGTGCACCACCTAATGGTTGGTGAATCATAACTTCAGCGTTTGGTAATGCAAAGCGTTTACCTTTTGCGCCAGCTGCTAATAGGAATGAACCCATTGATGCAGCCATACCGATACAGATTGTTTGTACATCTGGTTTAATATGTTGAATTGTATCATAAATTGCAAATCCAGCAGTAACACTACCACCTGGAGAATTAATATATAGATAGATGTCTTTCTCAGAGTCTTGAGCTTGTAAGAATAATAATTGTGATACAATTGAATTTGCTACATTATCATCAATTGCAGAACCTAACATAATAATACGGTCTTTCAATAAACGTGAATAAATATCGTATGCGCGTTCACCGCGATTTGTTGTTTCAATTACTGTAGGAATTAAATTCATTTATATTTCCTCCTTGTGATTAACTGTTAATTAGTATTTTACATCAAAAGTCAAAAATGGTCAAAATTTAAACTCATCTAGCATTAAGAAAAGTTGACCATATTTTAATAGATTTTGTACACTATAAACATACATTCAGATTGTACTTTTAAAATAACAATTAGTACAGAAATTTGTCTTTATCATTTAATATCTCCTCGTAGTGTAACGGATAGCACGTAAGATTCCGGTTCTTAAGATAGAGGTTCGACTCCTCTCGAGGGGGCTAATAGCTTTAATTATGCACATTTTAATTTCAAGAATGCCGTTGTGGCGGCGTTCTTTTTTATTTATCTTTTAATTAAAAACCAAAGAAAACTAAATTTCAGGGACCATTCAGGGATTCAAGTCTCTAGTTCTAAAAAAAGAACTCGCCAATCCATGACGAGTTTATACTTATAATTCTATTTTTTCACCACTTCGAATTTTGTCTGCAAGTTCATTTAACTTTCTTAAACGGTGGTTGACTCCAGATTTAGATATCGGACCAGTCGATATCATTTCTCCTAGTTCTTTTAAAGAGATTTCTTGATGCTCAACTCGAAGTTTAGCAATCTCTCTTAAGCGATCAGGCAAATTATCTAATCCGATTTCCTGTTCAATTAACTGAATACTTTCTACTTGTTTCATAGCGGCACTTACAGTCTTATTAAGGTTTGCAGTTTCACAATTTACTAAACGATTCACTGAATTTCTCATATCCCTAACAATTCGCACATCTTCAAACTTCAATAATGCTTGGTATCCACCTATTAAACTTAGAAAGTCAGAAATCTTTTCAGCTTCTTTTAAATAAGCAATACTACCCTTTTTTCGTTCTAAATGTTTAGCATTTAATCCATAACTATTCATTAATTTAGTTAAACCTTCAGAATGATTCTCATATTGAGAAAATATTTCTAAATGATAGGATGATGTCTCTGGATTATTTACAGATCCTCCAGCTAGAAATGCGCCTCTTAAATAACTTCTACGCATTTCATCATCTTTAATCATGCTAGCATCTATATCGTGAACAAAAATACCATTCTTTAATATACCAAGTTCATCTAGAATTTCTTTAGCTCGCACTTTTGTACGACAAATATAAATATTATTTTTCTTTAATTTCATTTTTTTACGAACTAGAATTTCCACTTCTACATTAAATATGCGTTTAATTAATGAATAAATTCTTCTAGCAGTCGTAGCATTCTCTGTTTGAACATTAATTACGAATTGTTGATTAGATAGGCTAAGTGCACCGTTCATACGAATTAATGCGCTAAGCTCTGCTTTGGCATTGCTTTCATCAACATCAATGCGTGTTAATTCATTCTTCATATCTGATGCAAAACTCATCACATTTCCCCCTCTAATCAATTTTATATATACATGTAACTAACATCCTATATAGTTGCACTATATTACACTAATACATTAATAAACATACGCCCTATATCATACCATAGTTATACAGATGATTAGAAGTGTTATTTTTTAGGTCTAAATTGAATCGTACTTGTCATTTCAAGTGCTAAATCATAGATCAATCTTGCTAAAACTTTAGTATTGTGACGTACTAAATGATCATCTAATATTTCGACTAAATTAGATGACGTAACCATTCTAATATTATGATCTGTAATTTTATGTTCATCCATAACAACCGGTTTAGCATTACGCTCTTTATAACGTTCTAACACTTTATCATCGTATTTATCATTACTACAGATGACATAATCAATAAAATCACTTCCAGCATGTTTATGTATTGCTTGAATATGGTCCATAACATCGTAATCTGATGTTTCTCCCGGTTGAGTCATAACATTAGATATGTATAATTTAGGTGCTTTAGAACGTAAAATAGCTTCTGACATACCTTTAACACATAAATTCGAAATAACACTTGTGTATAGTGAGCCAGGTCCGAGCACGATTAAATCTGCATCTTCTAATGCGTCAATTGCTTCTTCCATAGGCTCAACATTTTCAGGTTCTAAAAAAACACGATCAATACGTTTGTTTTTCTTTGGTATTTGAGATTCTCCTCGTACAATTTCTCCGTCTTCTAACACTGCGTTTAGCATAACATTAGTATTCGTTGAAGGAATCACTTTACCTTTAATATTTAAAATCTTACTTAATTCTTTAACTGCATGACCGAAGTCATTCTTTATATTTGTTAAGGCTGCTAGTAATAAATTACCTAGTGAGTGCCCTTCGATTTGATTTTCTTTAAATCGATACTGAAATAATTCTTCTATGACTGGTTCAGCATCACTTAGTGCTGCGATAACATTTCTAATATCACCTGGAGCAGGTATATCCATCTCACTTCGTATTTTACCAGTACTACCACCATCATCAGCTACAGTAACGATGGCCGTTATATCAATGGGGTACTCTCTCAGCCCCCTTGCCAATACTGATAGGCCTGTTCCACCGCCTATGAGTACAACCTTTAATTGTTTCATTTTCTCACGCCACTTTCGATATGTGCATCTCTGTGATGAACATAGACATTATAATCAAATATTTCTGTTAATTCTTCACCAATGCGTTTAGCTAACGCAACAGAGCGATGTTGACCTCCTGTACAACCTATTGCAATTACTAATTGTGATTTACCCTCTTTTTTATAACCTGGTATCATAAATTTCAGTAAATCCATTAATTTTTCGAAAAATATTTCAGTTTCTTTCCATTTCATAACATAATGGTAAACTGGTTCATCTTCTCCTGTCATCGGTCTTAAGTCTTCAACATAATAAGGATTTGGTAGGAAACGAACATCAAATACTAAATCTGCGTCTTTTTGTATACCATGTTTAAAACCGAAACTTGATACATTGATACTAAAGGATTTAAAATTCTCATCTTCAAATTTTTCTTTCACTCTAGCTTTAAGTTCTTTCGTCGTCAATTGAGTTGTATCTACAATATAATTAGCGATTGTACGAATATTGCTAAGCAATTGCTTTTCTTCTAAGATTGAATCCATCAAAGACATTTGTCCATTTTCATTTAAAGGGTGAGCTCGTCTAGATTCTTTGTATCTAGAAATTAGTTTTTCTGTTTCCGCTTCTAAAAACATGACATCTACAATTACATCGTTTCTACTTTTGATTGCATCAATTTCTTCTACTAATGATTTAAATAATTCTTTACCTCTTAAATCTATAGCAATAGCTACTTTTTGCAAAGAAGGATTACCTTGTTCCATTAATTCTACAAATTTAGGGAGTAAAATAGGTGGTAGATTATCAACACAGAAGTAACCAATATCTTCTAAACATTGTATGACCACTGATTTACCCGCACCGGATAGACCTGTTACTACTAATAGTTCACTTTTACTCATTTCATTTTCTTTATGGTTCGTCATTTTGACACCGCCTAGTTAATCTTTTTATTGTATACATACGTTTTAGAATATCGTTAATTTACTTTCATAATATCATATGAGCTACTTATCGTAACTATTATAGCGATATCTGAATATAATATTGATTTAAATAAAAAAGGCTAGAGCATGCAATCACATCATATAGTGATTGCATGCTCTAGCCTAATCTTATTTATGCTTCTTGCTTATCTTTTAATTCTTCAATGTAATCAATAGCACTTTGTGCTGCTATACTACCATCACCAGTAGCTGTTACAATTTGACGTAAACCTTTATCTCTAACATCACCAGCCGCAAATATACCTGGCACTTTCGTACTCATATTATCTTCAGTTACAATATAGCCCATATCATTCGTAATTCCTAGATTCACAAATGGTGCTGTTAATGGTTTCATACCAATGTAGATGAATACCCCATCTGCATCTAAAGTTTCTTCAGAGGCATCTTTGGTAGAAACAAGTGTTACAGAACCTACTTTTCCATCTTTTTCATTAATAGATTTTAAAGTATGACTCCATATAAAATCGATTTTGTCATTTTTAAACGCACGATCTTGCAAGATTTTTTGTGCTCTTAATTCATCTCTTCTGTGTACAATTGTAACTTTATCTGCGAATTTAGTTAGGAATGCACCTTCTTCAACTGCAGAATCCCCGCCACCTATTACAAATAGGTTTTTATTTTTGAAGAATGCACCATCACATACTGCACAATAACTTACACCGCGTCCACCTAGTTCTTGTTCACCAGGGACACCAATTTTTTTATATTCAGCACCAGTTGAAATAATTACCGCACGAGCTGTTATCTCTTTATTGCCTAAATTAATTTCTTTATAGTCACCTTTATCTTCAATAGATTTAATATCTCCATATTGATATTCAGCACCGAATTTTTTAGCGTGTTCGAACATTTTAGTTGATAAATCTGGACCAGTAATCATTTCGAATCCTGGGAAGTTCTCTACTTCCTCTGTATTTGCCATTTGTCCACCAGGCATGCCTCGTTCAATCATTACTGTGCTTAAATTTGCACGTGATGCATAAACTGCCGCAGTCATACCGGCTGGTCCAGCACCGATAATTGCAACATCATAATTTACTTCAGTCATTTTTATGCCTCCTACGTTTTTAATATCATGCGCATTATATATTAATATTTGAAATCTTTAAATTTATATGCTCAACAATTGATCAATTGCGTTATCTAACTTATAACGCGATACATTAAACAATTCCATAATTTTCTTTTTAGTCATATGACTATGATAATAACGATGATATAGATAAGCATGTGCAGCTACATATCTGTCAACTTCATTAAAATCAACATCGTTCGCAATTAACCCTTCACCTTTATCAATCCAACTTATAAATAATTCCGTATCTTTCTGTATGTCGTCCATTTCATATAAACTCACTAAACCTTTGTGAATGAAATCTAATTTATTTAAATGCAGTCCCTGTACTAAATAAGTAAGGTAAAGTTTTTCATAGTCATTCATTGTTTCTAAAATAGACCAAATCTCTTGAGTCATTAATATTTCTTTACCATTTAATTGATTTAATAAAAACACACCATAAAGTCTATAATGGCTATCATCATCTAATAACAGTGGTAATATTTTTTGATCAAATGTTTGTTTACTCTCTTCAAGTACCCATGGTGCGTAGCCCACATCAACTTTAGAAATTTGCAGTAACTTCTCCCAAAACACTTTACTCTGTTCTTTATTTCCGAGGTAATAATAATTAAAGCTCAATGCATTAAACATTTGAATTGAGGCAAATTTACCTTTTTTGTATAGTGGTAATAATATTTGTTGAGATGCATCGTACTGTTTTAAATAGCTTAGTACTATGCCTAATTTAAAACTTTCATCATCATTCATTGGTACTACTTTACTTAATATTTTAAGATACTTGTGGTACTTATCTTTTTCATTCGTATTGTAAAGTAGCAATGTATAGTGACATAGTGCATGTACATCTGAATTATCTTCTGCCAATAACGCTTCAAACATGTCTTTAGCAATATCATATTCACTTAAATACAAATAGCACATTGCTAATAAGTTTCGAATGACTCTATGTTCTTGAATTTTCTCATCTTGATTCAAAATATATTTACGTGCATCTTGTAATCTTCCTTGAGAAAATAAATATTGGAATAGTAATTGCGTTGAGAAAAGTTGTGCTTCGAGCTGAATTTTATCTTCACTCATATAAGACACTTCGAATGTTTTTTCTAATTCTTCTCTAAAGTCAGTATCATCAGTTAAAATCACATAATTAATACCAAACAAGAAGGCCTTGTTTGGCTCATTAAGGTCAATGTTTAATTGACTAAGTTGGTAGTAACTGTCGGCAACATGATTACCTTCAATAATGCTGTCATAAAACAAATGCTCAGCTCGTCTACCTAAATTAAGTTTGTTTAAGCAATAAGCATACTTTAATTTAATATCAAAATCTTGTGGTGACAAATCAAGCACTTTTTTATAGTATTCTACTGCCTTATTAAAATCTTGCATTTTATATTTTTGATCAGCCATTTTACGATAAAATGGTTCATCAAATTTCATCGAGATAATATTGTCATTGTTTTGCGCCATTCTTTGTCACCTCTCTTTATTTATGATGTATTTGCATAGGATTGCCATATGCAATAGCATAATCTGGTATATCTTTTGATACAACTGTTCCAGCTTTAACGACTACATGATTACCAATATGTACACCTGGTAGAATGGTCGAATTTGCACCGATTAATGTATGGTCACCAATGTACACTGGGCCATAGCGATATTCATCCACTAATACTTCGTGCGTTAATATTGTTGTATTATAACCAATTACAGAATTATTGCCAATTGTAATGAGTTGCGGATAAAAGAGATCAGGCATTACTTTATAGGCAATAGCAGTATGTTGTCCAATGGTCATATTCAATAGATGAATGTATATCCAACGTTTCCATTTTAAATTTGGTATAAAACGACATAATTCAATTAGCAATGTATTGGTGAATACTTTTGAAAAACGTACTAAACTATAAATTCGCCATAGCGGATTAATCTTATGATGGCCTTCTTTAGTTAAACGTCTCATGATTTCACTTTCGCCTTAGAGCTATTCCAAGTTAACGGACCTGCTTCTTTGTACAATGATGGTTGATATTTAATGCGACGATAAATTAAAATCACCAAACCAATTATAATTAAAATAACTGATACCAATTGCGCTACTCTAATATGACTTGTCAGCATTAAACTATCCGTTCTTAATCCCTCTACAAAGAAACGTCCAATTGAATACCATATTAAATAGAGTGTGAATGTTTCACCTACACGAAGATGCTTTCTAATTGTAATTAAAATGATGAATCCCAAAATATCCCATATAGATTCATATAAGAATGTTGGATGGTAGTATACCCCTTCAATATACATATTACGAATAATAAACTCAGGAATATGTAAATTTTCTAAAAAGGTCCTTGAGACTGGACCGCCATGGGCTTCATGATTCATGAAGTTACCCCAACGTCCAATACCTTGAGCTAAAATAATACTTGGTGCTACAATGTCACCAATTTGAAATGGATTTAAATTTTTAATTTTACAAACAATAATACCAGTGATAAATCCACCTAAAAGACCACCATGTATTGCAATACCACCATGCCATATCATTGGAATTTCAATAGGGTTTTGGGCGTAATATGGCCATTGAAAAATCACGAAGTAAATACGTGCAACGATGAACCCAAAGATGGCACTGTAAAAGATGACGTCAACAAGCGTATCTTTATGTAAATCAACATATTTCAAGCTTTCTTGAGCTATGAAATAACCAATAAGAATTCCTACCGCAATAATGATACCGTACCATTTTATTGAAAGCGGACCTATGCTAAATGCAGTAGGATCAATATAATTCAGATTAAAAAGCATGTTTTAGTTCTCCTTGCTTTGATGACCTTTTTTTAAGATTTCTTCATTTAAACGTTGATTAAATTCTTCAGCTGTATTAATCCCCATTATATTTAAACGATAATTCATTGCTGCGACTTCTATAATGACTGCAACATTTCGTCCTGGTCTTACAGGAATTGTTTTTTTAGTGATTTCTGTATCAAGAATTTGTAATGTTTCTTCATTCAATCCAACTCGGTCATACAGTTTATCTTTATCCCAATTTTCAAGGTTAATGTTAAGACGAATTTGTTTTTGTGTGAGGATTGACCCCGCTCCAAATAATGTCATGACATTGATGATACCGAGACCCCTAATTTCTAATAAGTGCTCAATTAATTTAGGTGGTGTCCCTATTAATTCATCTTTAGTTATTTCACGAATTTCTACGTTATCATCAGCTACGAGTCGATGACCTCTTTTCACTAATTCAAGTGCAGTCTCACTTTTACCTATACCAGAATCTCCAGTGATTAACACACCCACACCATAAACATCGACTAATACACCATGTAATGATGTTGTCTTAGCTAATTCATGTTCAAGGAATGTCGTTAATCGACTCATTAAACTTGTAGTTGCATCCTTTGATACGATTAGTGGTGTATCCATTTCTTGAGCGGCTTCAATCAGCTCTTGCGGAGGTTCTAATCCTCTTGTCACAATAATTGCAGGTGTTTCAGGACGACATAATTTTCTCATACGTCCATGACGTTCCTCGTCTGGTAATAAATTATAAAACGATAATTCTGTAGTACCTAGTAATTGAATGCGGTCTGCAGCATAGTGTGAAAAATATCCAGCCATTTCTAGACCTGGTCTAGAAATATCCGTATTTTTAATAGGTTTATGTAATCCTTTTTCACCCGTAAACAATTCTAATTTAAGTAATTTGACTAATTTCTCTGTCGTTAACATGAGTTCACCTCAAAATTTTCACTTGAATTCATTCACCTATTATCATATCAAAAATAAAGACAAGATTAATATAAAAAAGAAGAAATCCTATTATATTTGTTTCGTATACACCTTAGATTGCTTTTAAATGATTAAGAGAACAACATACAGTTTGTATTAAATCACTTAACCTCACTTATTGAATTTCTTATTATAATTCCCTTTGTTGGGTTTAATGTTATGTTATTAAAAAAACTGAGAAAAGCTCGATGTGAGCGTATTCTCAGTTAAGTCATTTAATGCGAGATGCCTATGATCCCTTAAATTACTATTAATTTTCAAAATCTATATTTCAATTTATTCTACTTTATCTCGTTCAAGTACTGTTTTTAAATATTTACCTGTGTATGATGATTCTACATTTGCAATCTCTTCTGGTGTACCAGTAGCAACTAGTGTACCACCACCATCGCCACCTTCAGGTCCTAGATCAATAATATGATCTGCTGTTTTAATGACATCTAGATTATGTTCAATAATCACAACAGTATCACCGTTCTCAACTAGACGATTAAGCACTTTTAGCAAACGACTAATATCATCGACATGCAAACCAGTTGTAGGTTCATCAAGAATATAGATGGAACGACCAGTTGAACGTTTATGCAATTCAGATGCTAATTTAACACGTTGTGCTTCTCCTCCTGATAGAGTTGTAGCTTGTTGTCCAAGCGTGATGTAACCTAAACCAACATCTACAAGTGTTTGTAATTTACGATGTATTTTAGGAATGTTTTCAAAGAAATACGTTGCTTCTTCGACTGTCATTTCAAGCACTTGAGCAATATTCTTACCTTTATAAGTCACTTCTAATGTTTCACGGTTATAGCGCTTCCCATCGCAAACTTCGCATGGAACATACACATCAGGTAAAAAGTGCATTTCAATTTTAATAATGCCATCACCTTTACAAGCTTCACAACGTCCACCTTTAACATTAAAGCTAAAGCGTCCTTTTTGATAACCACGAATTTTCGCTTCATTAGTTTGAGCAAATACATCACGTATATCATCAAATACGCCAGTATAAGTGGCTGGATTAGAACGTGGCGTTCTACCGATAGGAGATTGGTCAATATCAATAATTTTATCTAATTGATCAATACCTTCAATGCTATCAAAGGCACCCGGTTTAACTTTAGATTTATTTATTTTTTGAGCTAATGATTTATATAATACTTCATTAACTAGTGAACTTTTACCTGAACCAGACACACCTGTTACAACTGTCATTACAGACAATGGAATATCTACATCTACACCTTTTAAGTTATTACTTCGTGCACCTTTGATACTAATTTTGCGATCAGTTACTTCTCGACGATGTTCAGGAACGTCGATACGTTTCTTACCGCTTAAATATTGTCCTGTTAAAGATTTCTTATCTTTCATAACTTTACTTGGTGTGCCACAAGAGACGATTTCACCACCATGATTACCTGCACCAGGACCGACATCTACGAGATAATCAGCTGCTCGCATAGTATCATCATCATGTTCAACAACAATAAGTGTATTGCCCAAATCTCGCATTTCTTTTAAGGTGCTTATCAGACGATCATTATCACGTTGGTGTAAACCAATAGAGGGCTCGTCAAGCACATAAAGTACCCCTGTTAAGCGTGAACCGATTTGTGTCGCTAATCGAATACGTTGTGCTTCACCACCAGAAAGAGTACCTGACGCACGATTAAGTGTTAAATATTCTAATCCAACATTATTTAAAAATGACAATCTTGAAATGATTTCTTTTAAAATTTGATTTGCAATAGCTCTATCTTGTTCTGAAAGCTCGATATTTTCATAGTAATTTAATGCATTCTTGATAGAATATTCGACTACTTCTCCAATATTATATCCATCAACGTAAACAGATAGCGCTTCTTTACTTAAACGTTTACCGTAACAAGTTTCGCAAGGCAGTTCAGTCATGTATTTACTCATTACTTCACGTGTATATTCCGATGGTGATTCATGATAACGACGGTCAATATTGGGAACAACACCCTCGAATTTCATTCTTCTATGACGTGTCCCACCGTTACGACTGTGGAAAGAAAAATCAATTTCTTTATCTCCTGAACCATTCATTAATATGTTTTTCTGTCTATCAGTCAACTTTTTATATGGCTTATCCATATTAATTTTATATACTTCGCATACGCGTTTTAATAAAGTTGGGTAAAAATCTGAGCTCGTAGGTTCCCATGGTTCAATCGCACCTTCATTTAGAGTCTTATTAGGGTCTGGAACTACCAAATCAAGATCGACGGTTAATCTTTGACCTAAACCATCACAAGTTGGACAAGCACCGAACGGACTATTGAAACTAAACATTCTAGGTTCTAATTCACCAATAGAGAACCCGCAAATTGGGCAAGCATGATTCTCAGAAAATTTAAGGTCCTCGCCATCAATTACATCGACAGTAATGTTGCCATCAGCTAATTCTAAACCTGTCTCAATTGAATCTGCTAAACGTGTTTCAATACCATCTTTAACTACCAAACGGTCTACGACTACCTCGATAGTATGGTTTTTATTTTTATCTAATTCTGGAACCTCATTGACATCGACAATATCGCCGTCAACTCTAAGACGTACGTAGCCTTTTTTACCAATATCTGCGATAAGTTTCTCATGACTACCTTTTCTATGAGAAACAACTGGCGCTAAAATTTGAATTTTAGTGCGTTCTTCAAGCTCTAAAATGCGATCAACCATTTGTTGCACAGTTTGAGATTCAATTTCAATATTATGATTAGGACAATATGGCTTGCCTATTCGTGCGTATAACAAACGAATATAATCATAAATCTCCGTTACCGTTGCTACTGTTGAGCGAGGATTTTTACTTGTCGTCTTTTGGTCAATTGAAATAGCTGGTGATAATCCCTCTATCGTATCAACATCTGGTTTATCCATTTGCCCCAAAAATTGACGCGCGTATGCACTTAATGATTCTACATAACGTCTTTGACCTTCAGCATAAATTGTATCGAATGCTAAAGATGATTTACCTGACCCAGATAACCCTGTCATAACAATTAATTTATTTTTTGGAATTTCAATGTCTACGTCTTTTAAGTTATGTGCACGTGCACCCTTTACTACAATCCTTGGTCCCTTCATTCAAATGTCACCCTTCTGATTTTAATTCAAATAACATATCTCTTAGTTCTGTTGCTTTTTCAAAGTCTAAATCTTTAGCTGCTTTTTTCATTTCCTTTTCTATATTTTCAATTGTTTTTTGTCTTTCTTTTTTAGTCATTTTCTTAGGTAATTCGGTTTGTTGTTTTTCATTTGTTTCATCATTATCAACCGTGGCACTAATAACATCATGAATTTTCTTATTAATTGTTTTAGGTGTGATTCCATATTTTTCATTATGTGCCATTTGTATATCACGACGTCTTTGCGTTTCATCAAGCGCATACTGCATTGAATCGGTAATTTTATCGGCATACATAATCACTTCACCTTTCTCATTTCGTGCAGCACGACCTATCGTTTGGATTAATGAGCGGTTTGAGCGCAAGAAACCTTCTTTATCTGCATCTAAAATAACAACTAATGAAACTTCCGGTATATCAATTCCCTCTCTTAATAGATTGATACCGACAACAACATCATACGTTCCCATTCTTAAGTCACGAATAATTTCAATACGTTCTAACGTTTTAATCTCTGAGTGTAGGTAATTTACTTTAATACCCGCTTCTTTCATGTATGTCGTTAAGTCTTCACTCATTTTTTTAGTTAACGTTGTGACTAAGACACGTTCATCTCTATCAATACGTTCTTGAATTTCACTAAGTAAATCATCAATTTGATTTTTAGTTGGTCGAACGTCAATTTTAGGATCTAAAAGACCAGTAGGACGAATAATTTGTTCAATCATTTCATCGGTATGTTCAATCTCATAAGGTCCTGGTGTAGCTGATACATATACCAACTGATTCGTTTTTTGTTCAAACTCCTCAAATTTTAATGGTCGGTTATCCATCGCACTAGGTAATCGGAAACCATGATCTACTAGCACTTGCTTACGCGCACGGTCACCGTTAAACATCCCTCTTATTTGTGGCAATGTAACGTGAGACTCATCGATCATTACTAACCAGTCATCACCGAAATAATCTAGTAACGTATAAGGTGTTGAACCTAAAGGTCTTAACGTTAGATGTACAGAATAGTTCTCGATACCCGAACAGAATCCCATTTCTCTCATCATTTCTAAATCATAATTCGTTCGTTGCTCTAGACGTTGTGCTTCTAATAGCTTATTCTCATCTTTTAATTCTTTTAATCGCTCTTCTAATTCCTTCTCAATACGCTCTATGGCAATCTTCATTTTTTCTTCTCGTGTTACGAAGTGAGACGCCGGGAAAATCGCGAAATGTTCACGTTCACGAATGACTTCTCCCGTTAAATAATTAACTTCTCGAATACGATCAATTTCATCGCCAAAAAATTCAACACGAATACACATTTCTTCACGTGAAGCTGGGAAAATTTCAACCACGTCGCCACGTACTCTAAATGTACCACGTTGGAAATCAATATCATTTCTAGAATATTGTACGTCTACGAGTTTACGAAGCAGTTCACTTCGATCCATTTCCATACCAACTCGAACACTTACTACTAAATCTTTATATTCTTCCGGATTACCTAAACCATAGATACAGCTGACACTGGCAATGATAATGACATCATCACGTTCAAATAATGCACTTGTGGCAGAATGTCGTAGTTGGTCAATTTCGTCATTAATTGAGGCATCTTTCTCAATAAACGTGTCTGTTGAAGGTACATAGGCTTCTGGTTGATAGTAATCATAGTAACTAACAAAGTATTCTACTCTATTTTCAGGAAAGAATTCCTTAAACTCACTATACAGTTGCCCCGCTAATGTTTTATTGTGTGCAATGATGAGCGTTGGTTTCCCCACTTCTTTAATAACATTACTCATTGTAAATGTCTTACCTGTACCAGTGGCACCTAAAAGCGTTTGATGACGCTTTCCTTCTTTAACACCTTTGACTATTTTCTCTATTGCTTGTGGTTGGTCCCCTTGTGGATCAAACTCAGAATTCAATTTAAACGGGTAATGTTCCACCATTCTGATAAGCGCCTCCTTAAATTAAGCATTCTTAACTATTTATTTAAAACTTTAGTGTAAATAAATGATGTATGAAAATTTAACAATGATTTGTTTTAAATTGTATCTTTATTCTTAATAAAAATTCTACTGAAATAATTTAAATGACCTCTTTAAGTGAAAATCATAAATTCATTCACTTAATAACTTCCTATTATTTGTTAAGTATTCTCACTTAAGGCTATTTTATCAAATATATAAATAAAAATACAAACGTTTGTTCGCTTACGTTTGTATTTTCAAAATCATTTATTATTATTTAATATTCCACTAATGCGTGTGATCTATTCATATATAATTTAATGCGCCCGCTCTTAAATATGCTTTAAATTTTACTTCCATCTGAACAAATTGTGCATTTACACTATAAATCAACTTACAGTAACATTCAAAAGCTCTGTTTGATAGTATTTAGTCTTGATGCTTATGAAATTCAAGGTTATCTATAATGACATATCCAGCTAATAGGGATACTACATCGATAAAGATTATCCATTCATTATGAAAGAATCCTTTGTAAATTGAAGCAGCTATCAAAATCAATGTCACAATAACACCCACCCATTTACTTCGAGTTATGACACTAAACAACACGACTAATACACATGGAAAAAATGCAGCTAAAGCGTACCAAATCATTTATCTCACCCATTTTTTCGATTTAAAATCGCCATTGTAGTTTCTCGCAATTCTGCTCGAGGAATGAAGTTTTCAGTTAGCATTTCAGGTATGACATTTTCTATGAAATCTTGAACAGAACTTAAGTGATCAAATTGCATGATTGTTTCCAAGCTGTGTTCATAAATTTCAAAGAATAAGTCCTCGGGATTACGTTTCTGTATTTCGCCGAACGTTTCATACAATAAATCAATTTTGTCTGCTACTGATAAAATTTGACCCTCTAACGAATCATCTTTCCCCTCTTGTAGTCGTTCTCGATAAATATCTTTATAAGGTTCAGGTATTTCTTCATTAATAAACGTGTCCACCATATCTTGTTCAACTTGAGAAAACAACATTTTCAATTCCGTTTTAGCGTACTTCACTGGTGTTTTAATGTCACCAGTAAACACTTCGGCAAAATCATGATTCAGTGCCTTTTCATATAAACTTTTCCAATCAATAGTATTACCATGATATTCTTCTACAGTCGCTAAATATTGTGCAATCTTGGTAACTTTAAAAGAGTGAGCAGCAACATTATGTTCAAAATATTTAAATTTACCTGGTAAGCGAATTAATTTCTCTAAATCAGAAAGTCTCTTAAAATATTGATGAACACCCATTTTACCTTACCTCCATACTCTATTAAATAAAGATTATACTTACATTTATTATATCAATCAACATTTCTATGAGAAGTGTCAATTCTTTATACATTGTAAAATGTTGAAAAAGTATAAAAAAATAAGACCCTCAGCATAGTTTCACGCTTAAATGAACTATCGAGGTGTCTTAAGTATACAATTTGTCGAATGATTATATTACGATTCGTTATATTGAATTTGAAGCTTTCGTCATTTTATCAAATACTTTGGTTGGCAATATAGCATGTAAAAATTCAAGGGGTTTAGCTGCAAATCCTGTTAGATAACGCGGTTTAGGTTTATTACTGTCTATTGCTTTTGAATTCGCTTTTGTTACTACCATTGGATTTGAAAGCATATTAGAATGATATTGCTTTTTCATACTTTGAGTCACTTTCATCGCAGTAGCTTCATAGGCACCGCCTTTTGTAGAATCAGCTAATTTATCAGCAGCGATGATCCCCCAATCTGTTTTAATCCCACCTGGTTCAATAATAGATACTTCTATCCCGAATTCCTCTACTTCCATTCGTAAAGCATCGCTAAAGGCTTCTAATACATATTTCGTAGCATGATACCAAGCGCCAAAATAAGTTGTAAGTCATCTACCCATAGATGAAATATTAATGATATGTCCTGATTTTTGCGCTCTCATATGTGGTAAAACTAGCTGTGTAATAAGTGCTAAACCAAATATATTTACTTCAAATTGCCGTTTCGCTTATTCAATTGTGACATCTTCGATTGCACCATATTAACCATAACCGGCATTATTAACGAGTACATCAATTCTTCCTTCGTTTTCGATAATAGTATCGATTGCCGTTTTGATTGAAGCTTCATTTGTTAAATCTAATTTTAATGGGTTCACCTGTTTTATATTTTCAAGACTTTCTATCCTACGACTAGCGCCATAAACTATATTTCCCTGTACTGCTAAATATTCTGCTGTTTTATAACCAATACCACTTGTTGCTCCTGTAATTAAAATGACTTTTCCCATAAATGATTTCACCTTTATATTCTATTTTGAAAACACGATTATGCGTAAAAAGCACAAATCTATTATTAAAAATTCGCTTATATTGAGCTTACTTCAATACATAACAATTATTTCATTTTTCTTTTATTAACCAATATATACTAGTTACACAGGAATGTATTGTGATAAGTATTTTAATTAAAGATTAGATTGTTTTCCTAAAATGTACAGAAAGCGGTTCCTAACCATTTATATAAAATAAAACACCCCTTGCTCTAACTATGCCGCGCTAATTCGTTTAATCTTCCTATAAATTTCTATAAAACGGCATTATTCAAAAAAAGAGTTCAATAACTATGCTAAATTGCATAGCCATTGAACTCTGACATCTGAATATATTAAAACTAATGTCTATAAACTTGTTAGTGAATAAAATTATAGCTTGAAGTGTTTGTAATTGTTCTATTTGTAACATGGTTATAATGACCATTCCAGTTCATTTCTGAAACATATACTGATCCATCTTGATTAACATGTTCCACGACACCTACATGACCATAATAACCAGCAGTTGTTTGGAAAATAGCACCTACTTCAGGGCGATTATCTACTGTTAATCCGGCATTTTTTGCTGAGTATGCCCAGTTATTAGCATTACCCCAATAACTACCAATTGAGCGTCCTAATTGTTGTCGTCGATCAAATGCATAGTATGTACAATTTCCGAAACTATAACGGTTACCTTGATTGGCAGTTGTAACATGTTGATACGATACTGGTGTATTCACTGATGAGTGGTATGAATCGTGCATAGTATTTGTAGGTGCACTTGTAGGTACAATATTGTAACCAGTCTCATTTGTTGTGCTAGCACTTACCGATTGAGTTACTACATCTGATTGATTAAATGCTGTTGTTTCTGCATAAGTTTGTGCATAATTGATCTCTTTATTTTCTAATTTTGCTGCACCTTTTTCACTTACTGCAATTAAGTCACCTGGATGAATTAATGCAGTTACACCTGGGTTAAAGTTATATAATTGTTCAAGTGATAAGTGATGTGATAACGCAATTTGGTATAATGTATCACCATCTTTAACTTTAACGATATCTTTATTTGTTAATCCTAGATTTGTTTCTTGCTCCACTTGACTATTGTAAGTATTTGATTGTTGTGAAGTTGTATGTGTTGAATTTGTATATTCTTGTGCATTAGCTAAACCACTTAAACCTGCTAAAGCTGCAATAGAAGTCAATGTTACTGTAAGAGTCTTATTAATCATGTTGTCATTCCTTTGTTGTTTTATATTATTAATCTTTTATACTGTAGCACAACATATATTGTAGAAGTTCAATGTTATCGGCTTGTAATATAAAGGTTAAAAAGGGCTTAAATAACATAAGAAATTGTATACTCTAGTAATAAATAACATTACATTTTACATTTACTTAGCTATTATTTAGATTCTCAAAAAATAAGGAGTAAGACAATGAATTCAAAACGAACTCTATCTCACTCCTATTTTCAATTCTATTACATTAATTGTCACTTTGATTCATTGTATATCTTAAATACGATTCAATAAATGGTCCAATCTCCCCATCCATGACTGCATCAACTTTACCAGTCTCTTCATTTGTTCGATGATCTTTTACCATAGAATAAGGATGGAAAACATATGAACGAATTTGGCTTCCCCAACCAATTTCTTTTTGTTCACCACGTATTTCAGCCATTTCACGTTCTTGCTCTTCTAATTTTAATTGGTATAATTTAGCTTTTAACATTTTCATCGCTGCTTCACGGTTTTTAATTTGTGAACGTTCATTTTGGTTATTGACTACGATGCCTGTTGGATGGTGTGTAATTCGAATTGCAGATTCTGTTTTATTTATATGCTGACCTCCAGCACCTGATGCTCTAAATGTATCTACTGTAATATCGTCAGGATTAATTTCTATTTCAATTTCATCATTATTAAATTCCGGAATGACATCACATGAGGCAAATGACGTGTGACGGCGCCCAGATGAATCAAATGGAGAAATTCTAACTAGTCTATGAACTCCTTTTTCGGCTTTTAAATAACCATACGCATTATGCCCTTTAATTAACAATGTGACACTTTTGACGCCCGCTTCATCACCTGGTAAATAATCAACAGTTTCAACTTTAAACCCTTGTTGTTCACCATAACGTTGGTACATACGTAGTAACATACTAGCCCAGTCTTGTGATTCAGTACCACCAGCACCCGGATGTAATTCTAAAATTGCATTATTCGCATCATGTGGACCATCTAATAATAATTGCAATTCAAACTGATCAACTTTCTCTTTGAAGTCGAGAACATTTTGTTCTAAATCACTCTTTACATCACCATCTAACTCTTCTTGTAATAATTCCCAAGTTGCCGTCATATCCTCAACTTCTTCTTCTAATTCATGATAACCATTTACAACTGATTTTAATGCATTATTTTTATCAATAACATCTTGTGCTTTATTTTGATCATCCCAAAAGTCAGGTTCAGTCATCATTTCTTCATATTCTTGAATATTTGTCTCTTTATTTTCAAAGTCAAAGAGACCCCCTAATTTGTGCTAAGTTGTTACGATATTCATCTATATTTCGCTTAATTTCAGATAATTCCATATTTATCTCTCCTATTCTTACCTAATTCATATTTGATAGGATATGTAAAAAGTAGGAGCGTGAATTCTTTTTCACAACTCCCACTTATTATTAAACATAAAACCTATTCTTCTTTTCCATGACAATTTTTATATTTCTTGCCACTACCACATGGACATGGGTCATTACGACCAACTTTGTCGCCTTTAACAATAGGCTGCTTTTTAGCTTTCTCTTTGCCATCTTCAGCAGAGACATGTTGAGCTGTTCCAAAGTCAGTTGTTTTCTCTCTTTCTATATTTTCATCAACTTGAATTACAGATTTAAGGATGAATTTAGATGTATCTTCCTCAATATTTTGCATCATCATATCAAATAACTCATGACCTTCATTTTGATAATCACGAAGTGGATTTTGTTGTGCATATGAACGTAAATGGATACCTTGACGTAATTGATCCATAGTATCAATATGATCTGTCCAGTGAGTATCTATAGAGCGTAGTAATATCATACGCTCAAATTCAGCCATTTGGTCACCAATTTTGGCTTTTTGGCTTTCATATACTTTTTCAATTTTAGACCAAACTACTTCGAAGATGTCTTCAGAATCTTTACCGTTAATTTCTTCTTCTTTAAGATCGCCTTCTTGTAAAAAGACATCATTAACGTAATTAATAAACGGAGCGTAGTCAGGATTGTCATCTTCTTCACTTATATGATAGGTCACACCACGTTGTAATGTAGAACGTAACATTGCATTAACTAATTGTGAACTATCCTCTGAATCGATAATATTGTTTCTTTCATTGTAGATAATTTCACGTTGCTTACGTAAAACTTCATCGTATTCAAGTATACGTTTACGTGCATCAAAGTTGTTACCTTCAACACGTTTTTGAGCAGATTCAACAGCGCGGGATACCATTTTTGATTCAATAGGAGTCGAATCATCCATGCCTAAACGGTTCATCATTTTTTGAAGTCTTTCAGAACCGAAACGAACCATTAATTCATCTTGAAGTGATAAATAGAAACGACTATCCCCTCTATCACCTTGACGACCAGAACGACCACGTAATTGGTCATCTATACGTCTAGATTCATGTCGTTCAGTACCAATAACTGCTAAACCGCCAATTTCTTCTACACCTTCACCTAGTTTAATATCAGTACCACGACCAGCCATGTTTGTCGCTATTGTCACAGCACCTTTTTGTCCTGCATTTGCAACAATTTCCGCTTCACGTTCGTGGTTTTTAGCGTTTAATACATCGTGTCTAATACCACGTTTTTTAAGTAAATTAGAGATATATTCACTTGTTTCAACCGCAACAGTACCTAAAAGAACGGGTTGACTTTGTTTATGTTTTTCGACTACGTCTTCAACGACTGCATCAAATTTACCTTTTTGACTAATGTAAATTAAATCAGATTTATCATCACGTTGAACAGGTTTATTCGTAGGAATTTGTGTAACCGTCATATTATAAATATTACGGAATTCTTCTTCCTCTGTTTTTGCAGTACCAGTCATACCAGCTAATTTATTATACATACGGAAATAGTTTTGGAAAGTAATGGATGCCATTGTTTTCGATTCATTTTGAATTTTAACGCCCTCTTTAGCTTCTATCGCTTGGTGAAGACCTTCAGAGAATCGACGACCAGGCATTGTACGTCCAGTAAATTGGTCAACAATGAGTACTTCTCCATCAACAACCATGTAGTCCACGTCACGTTGTAATGTTACGTGTGCTTTTAATGCTGTATTAATGTGACTAATAACTTCCACATTCTGTACATCATATAAATTTTCAATTTTAAACATACGTTCAGCTTTGTCTGCACCTTGTTCAGTTAAATGCACTGCTTTTGTCTTTTCATCATATTTATAATCATCTTCAGCTTTTAACATTTTGGCGAACACATTCGCTTGTGTATATAATGACGTAGATTTTTCTGCTTCCCCAGAGATAATTAAAGGCGTTCTAGCTTCATCAATTAAAATAGAGTCTACCTCATCGATGATTGCAAAATGTAATGGTCTCATTACACGTTCTTCGGCATAGTTCACCATATTATCTCTTAAATAATCAAATCCTAATTCATTATTCGTACTATAAGTAATATCTTGAGCATAGGCTTCACGTTTTTCATTCGTTGATTTACTATTTAAATTTAATCCCACAGTTAGGCCTAAGAATTCATATAACTCTGCCATTTCTTCACTTTGAACACTAGATAAGTATTCGTTAACTGTGATTACGTGCACACCACGACCTGCAAGCGCATTTAAATACGTAGGCATCGTCGCTGTTAAAGTTTTACCTTCACCGGTTCTCATTTCAGCGATATCACCTTTATGAATGGCGATACCACCCATTACTTGCACTTTATAAGGTGTCATATTAAAGACACGTTTTGCCCCTTCTCTTACTAAAGCATATGCTTGAGGTAAGATTTTATCTAGATAGTCATTTTGTTTTTTTACATCTTCAATTTCTTGTACTTCTTGTTGAAATTGCTTCGTCTTATTTTTAATTTCTTCATCAGTTAAGATAGCCATATCTTCCTCTAATGAAAGTACTTCATCGGCTATTTTACTTAGACGTTTAGTTTCTTTTTTATTGCCGTCAACAATTTTTGATAAAAATCCCATTACGTCCGCTCCTTTAGCTTAAAAACTGTTTGGCTTACAACAATTTATCATATCATTTATACTTTAGAATTTATACTTAAATACTCATATAAGTGCGACGCTTAATTGTGCGCAACTTAAATAACTTACTTCCTTTTTCCCCTAATTTGAATCGCTAAGCCTAATTTATTATTTAAATATCCAATTACCTCATTACATTAGCACAGCATGATATTAGCGTCCACGAATTACTATAATATTAGTTACAAAAAAGAGTGGAACAGAATTCATTTTGAATTCATCGTCCCACCCTTATAAGAATAACTATAACTGAGTGTATTTTATTATTATTACCTTCTCAGCTTAGTTATATCTGCAAATTGTCATTGTGAACTTAACACCATAAATATATTTCAAAATTGATTTAAATTAATAACTTACTATTAATCAATTATTCAGTCGTTTCAATTAATCCATATTTACCGTCTTTACGTTTATAAACAATACTTGTACCATCTGTTTCACGATCAGTGAAGATATAGAAATCATGTCCTAATAATTCCATTTGTAATACTGCTTCTTCAGAATCCATTGGTTTTAAGCTAAATTGTTTAGAACGGATAATCTCAATTTCACTATCATTTGTTGGTTCAGCATTAACGTCATCAACATTTTCTGGCGGTGCTTCTTGTACTTCAGCTACAAACGCTTCTGGTTCTCCATGCGTTTTATGCTTACGATTAACACGTGTTTTATATTTACGTACTTGACGTTCTAATTTGCTAGTAACTAAATCAATACCTGCATATAAATCATCATGTCTTTCTTCTGCTCTTAATGTAACATTCTTCAATGGAATTGTTACTTCGATTTTAGTTGTTGAATTTTGATACGTTTTTACTTTTACGTGTGCGACTGCATTAGGCACATCGTTAAAATAACGTTCAAGTTTACCAATTTTGTCCTCAATATAGTTGCGGATGGCATCTGTAATAGTGAGGTTATCTCCATGAATTTCAAATCTAATCATAGCTATCTCTCCTTTAACCTCTTATGTTGGTAATTCTTACTATTATAATACCACGTTTAACCTATCTTGAAAACGTAAACACTTTGAATTTTCTGACATTTTTATCGTATAATTTACACCCTGCGTGATGAATTGTTAATCCTGTTGTATAAATATCATCAACGAGTAATATTTCTTTATCAGTTAAATCCACATCTTCTTTAATATAAAAAGGATTCATAGCTCTTGCTCTCTCTACTTTCCCAAGTTTTGACTGTTTGGGACGCAATTCAGTTGCCAATAGGTTCGAATATTGAATCCCCATTTTTTCTAATACTGTTGCGACTGGGTTAAATGTTCTTTGAGTGTCTCGTTCAATTGGAGATGGAATAGGTACAATCAGATCACAAGATGTTTTTGGTAAGTTGAGTTGTGAGGCTATAACCTCAGCTAAATAATAATCTTTCATTAGTTTGTATTGTTGTATCATTTCTTTCATAATACCGGAATATTGGTAGTCACAATAAAGCTGTTCCATTAGTTTAAAATTTTTAGCTAAAAATTGACAATCCAAGCAGTCATTTTCTTTATTATCCCGATAATTTAAGCACTTAGGACAACGTTGGTCATTCTTAATTAATTTCACACTATCCCACATTTCTAGACATGATGAACACATACGTTGAGGTACTCGATAAAAGTTAAAAACATTAAGCGATTCATATATTGGCAATCCGCATTGTATACATTTAACCAATTACCCACCCACGTTCTATACCTAATCGATTCATTTTTTTAATTTCTCTTTTAGCTTGTATCATAGCTATACTTACACCTTCATGCATAAATATCACTTTTCCTGTAGGTGCTTCTTGTTTACGACCAACCCGACCCGCAATTTGAATAAGTGCAGCCTTTTCAAAAGTATGTGCGTTGATGACAATGACATCTAATTGTGCCATTGTGAAACCTCTTTCTAGAATTGTTGTCGTAAAAACAATAGCATGTTCACCGTTTCGTAGTGCTTGAACTTTGCTAAATCGTAGTACATCTTTGCTTGAAACATAGATTAAATCTGAAAAGTGGTAACGATAGTGTTGGTACGTCTCTACCATCAATTCAATATTGTTAAAGAATACTAGTGTGTATCGTTTTTCGTTAATTTGATTCATTAAAATTCTTTTCAATTTAAGTTGTATATGCTTAACGTTTAATTTGAAATATGTGAAATTGGGGACTGGTAGTGGATGTTTATGGAAACGTGCAGGTAAGGTAATGATTTGCTCTGAAGACAAACGATTCAACAGCTCTTTCGGAGGTGTTGCCGTCATAAATATGTGGCTATGTTTTTGTTTTGATGATAATCGAATTGCCTCCATAAGCCGAGGATCCATTGATAAAGGAAAGGCATCAACTTCGTCGATAAATATAACATCAAAGTGAGATTTAAATCTAAACAATTGATGAACGGTTGCAACAATGAAGTGACCATTATATTGTTGTTGGCTACTTTGGTGTAATACATCTATGTCTTCTGAATTGAATGCTTCTTTAATGCGCAAACTAATTTCTACTACAACATCTACTCTTGGGGATACTATGGCTACATTAAACCCAAGTTGGCGTGCTACCCGTATACCTTCATACATCATTTCAGTCTTACCCGCACCAGTAACCGCATATAATAATAATGGTTGAAGCGTTTTAATTGCTTGTACAATGGCTTCTGAAGCATATTGTTGTTGTTCTGATAATTGAAAGGGTAAGTCATAATATCCATCAGAAATAGCATTCTCACTTTGCGTAATCCTAAATTCTGTAATATTGTCCATGCGCCCTAATTGTATACAATACCTACAATAAATAATACGTTCTTCTGAAAAAGGTGTTTCATATTCATACATATAACGTTTGTCTATATTGCCACATTGAAGACATTGATAACCATCATCTGTAGCGATAATACCAGGTGTAACTTGAGTAACTGTCTCATCACTTAACGTCACATCTGTACTAACTAACTTTCCGTAGAATTTTATTACGAATCACTCCTTATAAAATAAATAAGCCTAAAAGGTGTTAAAAAAGTATTGAAACACTATGTGCTAAACAATACTTTCTTAAACGCTTTTAGACTTAAATTATAAACAATTAATTAATTTCGATTTTTCTTGGGAAATATCCTAAACCTAATCCGCCTGAACCAAGGTGAGATGCAATAACTGGTCCAAATTCTGAATACTGGATATTGATGTTTGGATATGTCTCTTTTAAATGGTTATAAAAGTCTTTACCTTCATCAATTTTATCACCATTGATTACAAAAACGGTCACTTCATCAATGTCTTTAATAATTTCAAAGATATTCTCTTCTAATGTATTAAGTGCACGTTTTTTAGTACGTACCTTTTCAAAAGGATGAATTTTGCCATCTTTTTCGAAACGAAGTACAGGTTTCATTTTTAATAATGTTCCAACCCATGCTTGAGCACCAGTTATACGTCCACTTTTTTGTAAATTCTTAAGATCATCAACAATTAAGTAAGCGCCAGCTTGTTCTCGGATTTCTTGTAATTCTTCAATAATTACTTCTGGTGTAAATCCTTTGTCAATGAGTTCTTTAGCATAGATTGTATAACTTCCTTCAATCATCGCTGCCAATTTACTATCAAACGTATGAACATTGACACCTTCTACCATTTCTCCAGCTTGTGTAGCTGATTGATAGCTGCCACTTATACCACTTGATAAAGCAATCACAATAATATCAGTGTAGCCTTTATCTCTTAACTTCTCATAATTCTCAATCCATTCCCCAATAGCCGGTTGACTTGTTGTTGGGAATGTTTTAGATGAGGCCATTTTATTATAAAAACGTTCAATTGGTACGTTATCATTCTCAGTAAACGTTTCTCCATCATCAAATGCAACACTTAATGGTGCAATAGGTATCTCATATTGGTCCATAAAGTCTTGTGGTAGATACCCAGTTGAATCTGCCATTAATGCGATTTTCATAGTAGTCCTCCTCAATTATACTCAAAGCTATTATAAATTATTTTTATTGAAAAAGAAATTCATAATCAGATATTTATTCATTTAAAATGAAGCGTGTATAATAAAGGTCAAATATTCTTTTTATTTATTGGAGGTGAACATCTTTGAGCAATCATATTATTACGATTAAACAGGAACATTCGATTGAAAATGTCATTAATAAATCTAGATTCATCGCACACATCAAACCTGTTTCATCAGAGGATGAAGCTAAAGCATTCATAAACGAAATTAAGCAACAACATAAAGAGGCTACGCATAACTGTTCAGCTTATACAGTTGGTGATCAAATGAATATTCAGAAAGCCAATGATGATGGTGAACCAAGTGGCACTGCGGGTGTCCCTATGCTTGATATATTAAAAAAATTAGATGTACATAATGTTTGTGTCGTTGTTACTCGATACTTTGGGGGTATTAAACTTGGTGGTGGCGGACTTATACGGGCATATAGTGGTGCTGTTAGAGACATCATTTATGATGTAGGACGTGTAGAACTACGTGATGCTATTCCTACTACCGTGACTATCAATTATGATTTAACTGGAAAGTTAGAATATGAATTGGCCTCTACAACGTACTTTCTAAGAGATACCACTTATACCGATAAGGTTAGTTATCAAATTGATGTCGTACAAACTGAATACGATGACTTTATTGCATTTTTAAATAAGAACACAGCTGGTAATTTTGAATTGCATGAAGCAGACGTAAAGAAATTACCATTTGATATACCCACTAATTAATAAAAAACCTTGTTTGTATAACACTACCTAATCATTTAAGTAGTTATTACAAACAAGGCTTTATTTTTTATCATGTTGATCTACACCATTATCACCGTGATGTTGTTCATTCTTTTTTGTTATTAAATTAAGTATCGGACGGTAACTATCATCAATCAAACCTGTAAATTCAACAATCAATTCAATTGTGATAACAATTAAAATGAACATTAGGAGTACACCTAAAGGTTGAGATAAGTATAAAATGATACTTGATAAACTAAATAAAATCGCTATTGAATAAATTAATAATACTGTTTGTCTATGGCTATATCCTAAAGCTAAAAGTTTATGATGCAAATGCGACTTATCTGCTTGCATAATATGCTGACCATTTCGCATTCTTCGAATCATTGCAAATAACGTATCAATAAATGGTACAGCTAAAATCACAATTGGGAAAAACAATGAAATAAATGTGATGTTCTTAAAGCCAAGTAAGGATACAAAACCAATGATAAATCCTATCAGTAGTGCACCACTATCCCCTAAAAAGATCTTAGCTGGGTGAAAGTTGAAACATAGAAATCCTAATAATGATCCTATTAGTACACTACAAATCATGATAATAAATACATTAGCCTGTAAAATCGCAATAAAAGCAATTGTAATAAGACCAATTGCAGATACTCCAGAGGCCAGTCCGTCTAAACCATCAATTAAATTGATAGCATTAGTTATCGCCACAATCCAAATAATGGTAATCGGTATACTTAATATTCCAAAATGAATTGTCGGGCCCATAGGAAACGAAATAAAATCTATTGTAATTCCATAAAATGCTACGATTGAAGCTGCGACAATTTGACCAATTAATTTTAAAATAGGCTTTAAATCATAAATATCATCAATTAATCCTACTAAATACATAACTATAGCCCCCATAACTAAGGGCTTAACTTCTCTTTCAATCGGATGCCCAAGCCAGATTCCTATTAAGAAAGAAAGTAGTATAACAGTACCACCCAATACTGAAACTGGTTTTGTATGTACTTTTCTAAAATTTGGCCTATCTACTAAATCAAATTTAATAGAGACCTTTATAATCATAGGTGTTAATATTAAACTGATTACCAATGTTACAGCAATAAGTAGTAAAGTATACATCAGTTCACCTTCAATAAATCTCTTTTAATTTTACACATTTGCAAGTTATCTATTCATTCTATTTAAACAATTTTCAAATCAATTTTGTATTGGACTATAGTTGTAATTTACTAACTATTCTTTAAATAGTTCATTAAACTTCAACTATTTTATACTATTTCTTCAAATTAATCTTTATTTTTAATTAATTGTAAATTTTTTGTAAAGATAATCAATTTATATCATATCATTTCAGTATTCATTTGAATATAAAAGTTCAAATATTCTATCTATTTTATTTATGTTATCTGATACAACTTAATGACAAATGGTAAGTTTTCACTTACAATAACTAATGGTTAAATTAAAGGAGTCGATTCCAATATGATTGAATCTATCATTTATAATGTTGCAGTTATGGTAGCTGGCATTTATTTATTTCATCGATTACAATATTCCGAAAATAAAATAATGGTCTTTTCAAAAGGCTATGTCACTGTATTAATGACGATTGTTGCATTGCTACTTGCAGCTTATCCAATTCCATTCCATCAAGAGTATTTAGTTCATTTAACATTTGTCCCATTGTTATTTTTAGGACGCTTTACTAATATGGGCTATACACTTGTATCGGCAGTTATCGTTGCTTTAGTAGAAGTGTTCGCATTCGGAAACTCACTTCTTTATGGTGTAGTACTTATAGTAATAGGTATCATTGTAAGTATGGTTGGACCTTTTTTAAAACAAAATGACATTGTAGCTTTAGTCGTTTTAAATTTGATTAGTGTTATTATTTTACTTATTTTATCTATCTTTAGTCCGCTATATGATCTTACTGAAATCGCATTTTTAGTCCCAATTTCATTCGTTTTAACCATCGCTTCTGCAATTACATTTGTTGATATGTGGCACTTCTTTTCATTAGTCACACGCTATGAGAATGAAGATAAGTTTGACTATCTTACTGGACTAGGTAATGTAAAAGAATTTGATAGACATTTAAATCATGTATCTCAGATTGCTGAGGATAAAAATGAAAGTCTTGCCTTATTATTAATTGATATAGATGGTTTTAAAGATGTAAATGATACGTATTCACATAAATCTGGAGATGCTGTGCTCAAACAAATGTCACAGTTATTAAAGAATTATGTACCAAAGCAGTTTCAAATTTTTCGTAATGGTGGCGAAGAATTTTCAGTCGTGATTCGTAATTACTCATTGGATCAAAGCGTTAAATTAGCTGAAAATATTCGAACAGGTGTTGAAAAGTCTTCATTCCACTTACCAAATAAGGAAGTCATAAAATTATCTGTCTCTATTGGTGTAGGTTACCTATCGCAAGATGACCATAAATCACAAAGAAAAGTCTTCAAAGATGCCGATGATATGGTTCACGTTGCTAAGAATGAAGGTCGTAATCAAGTGATGTTTAATCCAATCATTAAATTATAGAAACGTAAAAGAAGTCAACATATTGATTAACCAAATTATTAATATATCTGGTTATCTAAATATGTTGACTTTTTATATGTAATTATACTTAATTTCATGTTAGCAACGGCCTAGATGTGGTGTGAATACTAAACGTACTATTGCAAGTTGCGTGTGCAAGTTGTACACTTCAAATTGTCTATTGAAATAAATTCAATTATCTAATGTTACGGAGGTGCCGTTTATGTCAGATTCAATCACTATTATCGATGAAAATAAAGTGATTGATGTAGTTTTAATAGCTGGTAGAATTCTTCTAGAAGCTGGTGCGGAAACTTATCGTGTTGAAGATACGATGAATCGTATAGCTCATAGTTATGGTTTACATGATACATATAGCTTTGTAACATCAACAGCCATTATCTTTTCACTCAATGATCGAACAAATACACGACTTATTAGAATCCGTGAACGTACTACAGATTTAGAAAAAATCGCACTCACTAATAGTTTATCTAGAAAAATTTCCAAAAATGAATTAACCATTGATGAAGCAAAATCTGAATTAATTCATTTGCGCCGAGCATCATTGCAATATTCATTTTTACTAAACTTTTTTGCTGCTGCAATTGCCTGCGGATTCTTTTTATTCATGTTTGGCGGTGTAGCATCTGACTGCTGGATTGCTGTTATAGCTGGTGGAGCTGCTTTTCTTACTTTTAGTTTAGTACAGCGTTTTATTAAAATTAAATTCTTCTCAGAATTCGTTGCTTCCGCTGTCGTCATCACGATTGCAGCCACATTTACCAAACTTGGTATTGCCACGAATCAAAATATCATTACCATTTCAAGTGTAATGCCACTTGTACCTGGTATATTAATCTGTAATGCAATTCGAGATTTAATGGCTGGTGAATTATTAGCTGGAATGTCTAGAGGCGTGGAAGCTGCATTAACTTCATTCGCCATCGGTGCTGGTGTAGCCATCGTTTTACTAATTATTTAAGAAAGGCTGTTTATAAATGTTATTTTATTTATTCCATTTTACTATTAGTTTCATTTCTACAGTACTCTTCTCAATTATTTTCAATGCACCGAAGCGACTACTCGCAGCATGTGGTTTTGTAGGTGCTGTAGCATGGACAATTTATCAATTCACTGTAGATATGGATTTAGGAAAAGTAGGTGCCTCATTTCTAGGAAGTTTAATACTCGGGTTACTTAGCCATATTATGAGTCGTCGTTATAAGCACCCTGTTATCATTTTTATAGTGCCCGGAATTATTCCACTTGTTCCAGGTGGAACTGCATATGAAGCAACACGTTATCTAGTCTCAAATGATTATACGCAAGCAGTGAATACTTTCTTAGAAGTTACACTTATTTCTGGTTCAATCGCATTCGGCATTTTAGTAGCAGAAATCCTCTACTATATTTACACACGTATAAAGCAGTATTATGATAAAATTAAAGGTAAAACATATAGAAAATCTTATAATATGAATAATAGAGTCTAAGGGGATGTCTTGCTATGAAAGCACAGCTTATAGATAGATTATCACGTTACGTAAAAATTGATACACAATCTAATCCGGAATCTTCAACTACACCTTCAACTGAGAAGCAATGGGATTTATTGCGTTTATTACAACAAGAACTTGAAGGTTTTGGCTTAGAAACGGATCTCGACGACAATGGATATTTATTTGCGACGTTAGAAAGCAATGTATCTTTCGACGTCCCTACCGTTGGGTTCCTGGCACATGTTGATACATCACCAGATTTTAATGCCAGCAATGTGAATCCGCAAATTGTAGAACAATATGATGGTAAAACAATTAAATTAGGTGATACTGGTCGAGTATTGAGTCAAGAAACTTTTCCAGAATTAAAAAAACTTGTAGGTCATACGCTAATGATTACTGACGGCACATCACTGTTAGGTGCAGATGATAAAGCTGGAGTTGTCGAAATCATGGAAGCAGTAAAATATTTAATAGAACACCCAGAAATCAACCATGGTCGAATCCGTATCGCATTCACGCCAGACGAAGAAATTGGACGAGGTCCTCATAAATTCGATGTGGAACGTTTCAATGCAGATTTCGCTTATACAATGGACGGCAGTGAATTTGGAGAATTACAATTTGAAAGTTTTAATGCCGCTGAGGCTAAGATAACTACACATGGTGTGAATGTCCATCCAGGATCTGCTAAAAACATCATGGTCAATGCTATCTCATTAGGCCATCAATTTCATAGTCTACTACCCGCTGGCGAAGTTCCTGAACGCACGGAAGACTATGAGGGATTTTATCATTTGATGAAATTCGAAGGTAATGTTGAAAAAACAACATTACATTATATCATTCGTGATCATGATAGAGAATCATTCGAATTACGTAAGAAAAAATTATTAGAAATTCGTGACGATATTAATGTCCATTATGAAGATTTCCCAGTGAAAGTAGATATAGAAGATCAATATTATAATATGGCTGAAAAGATTGAACCACATCCATATATTATTGATATTCCTAAAAAAGTGTTCAATGATTTAAGTATAGAACCAAACACTGCACCTATTCGTGGTGGAACTGATGGTTCACAATTATCATTTAAAGGCTTACCAACTCCTAATATATTTACAGGTTGCGGTAATTTCCATGGACCTTTTGAATATGCGTCAATCGATGTAATGGAGAAAGCAGTGCAAGTCATCATTGGTATTGCTCAAGAAGTCACACATCACCATAAATAAACATAATGAATAAGGCAAACCACAATTACCATGCTTATATAGGTAATTGCGGTTTGCCTTTTGTTAGTTATTCATTTATACATTATTTAATGTCGTTTTTAATAATCTAAGTGCTTGAACAGTAAAGTGTCGAATTTGTATACCCATTTTAAAGTCTGTGTATCTTTCTGGCATCTCTACGAAAGTATTAAACATTGCTGTAACATGGTACTGATTAAAGACATCAAATTTGTCATCAGTCGCACAAATAGCAATAGCAGGTTTATTATGTTTTTGCGCTAATTCTGCAATCGTTAAAGTCGTTGTTTCAAGTAAGTGATCCTCTTCTTTAACACCTTCACCAAAGATGATTAAATCTGCCTGAGAAACTAAATCATCTAAATGTGTTATTTGGTTAACCAATTCATGACTTGTTAATATTTCAGCATCGTACAATCCATTTAATAATGCTGCAATACCACCACCAGCGCCACCTCTTTCGATAGGACCCATAGCAATTTTCATTTCATTTTTAACAAGCTCACTGAAGTACCAAATTAAATTATCTATTTCTGCCGCTTTTTCTCGTGTCATTTGATGTGTTTCATAAGTCTTCATAATTTCACTATGCTTACCATATAATTTACTAGAAAAATCAGACATCAATTTAATATGTGCATCTTTGAAATTTTGAGGTATTGCAGAAAAATCTATTCGACGAATAAATTTAATCACTTGAGCACCTTCACGTGCATCTAGAAGTTCTCCTTCATCATTATAGAATTGAACACCTAAAGCTTGCATCATTCCAATACCACCATCGAAACTATCGATGCCACCAAGTGAAATAACAATGTTATCGGCTCCATTATTCAGTGCATCTATAATTACTTCTCCTAAACCGTAACTTGAACGTTGTTCAACCGGTTTTTGTCCTTTTATAAATAAATTCCCCTCAATTATAGTTAATCCTTGTTCAGTTTGACCATAAACTGTTTCAACTTCCTTCATATCCGCATCATGCACATTTACTCTATATTTCGTACCTGATTGCCATAAGAACACCGAATCCATTAGTTCATGACGCCCATTAAATAATGGCACTTGTACAATATCAGCATCTTCAATTTGACTGGCTACCGCTTCTTCAACGAAGCGATTCGCTTGATAACTTGAGATTATACCGTTAAATTCATCCATTGCTACTAATATTTTCATCTGTTAATCACCTCATGCCATTTTCTTTATTTATATATTGATTTAGATGTTATACATTCGACTTCACTTTCACATTATACATGGGTTGTCTCTACTTTTCATAATAATAGCTGTTGCAAATAGATAAATAAAAACAGGAGTGATACGGAATTCATCTAGAATTCATTGCCCACTCCTGCATGGATGACTAGAGCTGAGAAGCCATTGTGTGGCCAGTCTCTCAGATTTGTCAGCTACTGCACTTTATAATGCAGTCTAAACTATTATTTTTAACCTAAACACGTTTACTATTTTTAATTGTTGATAGTTGTTATTCTTCAGCTTGAGCTAATGAAGATACATTAATATCACTGTGACTAGCATTCCAAGTTGCTTCACCATCAATAAAATAGAATGCTTGTGGCGATTCATGTTTCACATTTGTCTTTTCAGCGATATAGTCAGAAAGTTTTCTTTCTTCTTGAACGACTAAGTAATAGCCATCCATATCTCTTTCATATAAAAATTTATTAAATTGATCGTATGCATCTGCTGAGATTGGACAAGTATCACTATGTTTTAATACAAATACATATTTATTATCTTTAAGTACTTGCTCAAACTGGTCAATCGAACTCAGCTTTATAGCCATTCTATTCACCTCTAAAATTATTTATGCCCATGTTGCTCTTTATAATCTTTATAAACTACTCAATGGGTTCAATTATACACATTTCAAAGTCCATTGTTAACCAAAAATTATAATTTTATCAACTATGTCTATCTATTGCTTTTTTAACTTTTTCAAGTCTTCGGAAAAACCACTTTTATCCTTACTTAATTCTTTACCCGTTTTCGGTAACTTTTCTACATCAATTTTAGAAAGTTTTTTCTCTATTTCAATGGTAGTTTCTCGCGTGTCATAGTAATTCAATAAATTATAATACATTTCAATCGCATTTTTGCGAGCACTGTTGACTTTTGGGTCAGTAATATTGGTTTGGTTTAATTCTGTAATTTGCTTCTCAATTAACGGTTTAATATGTTCGTCAATTGCTTTCTTAGAATTAGTATCATCACTTTCTAAGTATTTTTGTGCAGCTTCTTTAAGATTTTGATTGTTACTTTCAATTTTAGATGTTAACTGATTGGCATCTTTTTGATTAGTTGCCTTTTTAATTTGCGTTTCTACTTGTGAGCGATTACTTTCAAATAACTTTGTATAATCCAAGATATCTTCATTCGCCTTAATTGACTTATTACATAAATCTACAAAGGTTTTAATATCATATATAGATTGTTTTTCCTGTTTTGCATTTTCTAAGTACTTGTTCTTTAAGTCTTTAACATCTTGATGTTCAGCTGGTAATTGTTTAGCTGACTTTTCATATTTTTTAAATTGAGGAATTAAGTGTTTGTTAATATCTTTTTGTAGTGCTTCAAACTCTCTTTTATTCTTATCAGTGGTGTCCGTCTTGCTCAATTGATCCAATTGTTTCAAGTGAATCTTGTCCATTACAGTTTTAAGATCTTTCTTCTCATCTTCAACCTTATTAAGTTGTGTTTGAAAATCCTTTAAGTCCGCGCTACTTTGATTGCCACACGATGAGAGCAATATGCCACATATCAACATTATAGAAAGTATTGCTAATTTCTTCATAAATGCACTCCTATCAACACGTATTATACCTAAAGCTATTTATATTGAAAATGATTTGTGTTATAGTATTTCAGAATTTGTCAAAACTTATAATTTAAAGGAGATACGAATGTACTCAACCGTTCAACCTTTTATTCATGGCGACACTCAATCTGAATATGACACATTATATCAAACAACTAAAACATCATTATTCAACTTACTAGATTCTCCTGTAAAGTTCACGCAACATATTGGAGGCACAAGTCATTTTAATTATGCAACTGAGCCCATTTTAGATGTTTTAGTTGGTGTAAATAATTTACATGATATCACAGCTCTAGATGAGAAACGATTAAATTATTTAGGCTTTTATCGTCTCCATCACCCCTATAAGAAGAAAGTTATGATGGCTAAATTCAATAATATGATTGATTTGAGACAAACCATTCGCCTACACATTATTCAAATGGACACACCCTTATTCGAACAGTATATTGAAGTAGACAAAGTACTTGCAACACAATCAGATATAGCACGTCACTTTTCAGAAAAAAAGACTTCTATTGTCCAACATGTTAATTATATAAGACCATACGAAAATCAAAAACAGAAATACTTTGAAGATATATTTCAAAAGTTGTAAAACTTTGAATTCTGTTGTCGTTTTCGCAAATCATCTATAAAATTGCTATAATAAAAATTAGATTATAGAAGAGAAGAAAGGATGTACTTATGTTAAAGCAAGAAGACATCTTACAAGATTTAAAATCCTTAATACCTGAAGATATTATTAAAGTAAATGAACCTTTAAAACGATATACATACACCGAGACAGGTGGAAATGCAGACTTTTATTTATCTCCCACTAAAAATGAGGATGTACAAGCTATTGTAAGATACGCTAAAGAAAAAGATATCCCGGTCACATACCTCGGAAATGGGTCAAACATTATTATTCGTGAAGGTGGCATTCGTGGTATTGTTATTAGCTTATTATCATTAAAGCATATTAATGTTTCTGATGATGCTATTATTGCTGGAAGCGGTGCTGCAATTATAGATGTTTCACGTGCTGCTAGAGACCATGTGTTAACAGGTTTAGAATTTGCTTGTGGCATTCCAGGTTCTGTCGGAGGAGCTGTTTACATGAATGCTGGCGCATATGGTGGTGAAATCAAAGATTGTATCGACTACGCGCTTTGTGTTAATGAAGAAGGTGATTTAATTCAATTTACTAATAAAGAATTAGAATTAGATTACAGAAATAGTATTGTACAAAAGCAACATTTAGTTGTACTTGAAGCTGCTTTTACACTTGAACCAGGAAAATCAGACGAAATTCAAGCGAAGATGGATGACTTAACTGAACGTCGTGAGTCTAAACAACCACTAGAATACCCATCATGTGGTAGTGTGTTCCAAAGACCACCGGGTCATTTTGCAGGAAAATTAATACAAGATTCAGATTTACAAGGTTATCGTGTTGGTGGCGTAGAAGTTTCTAAAAAACATGCAGGATTCATGGTTAATGTAGATAATGGAACAGCTACTGATTATGAAGATTTAATTCATCACGTACAAAAAGTAGTGAAAGAAAAATTCGATGTCGAACTTCATCGTGAAGTTCGAATTATTGGAGAGCATCCTGAAGAATAGCAACTATATATGTTGATGGGAGACGATGAATGATGCCAAAGGTTTATGGCTCACTTGTAGACAATGAAACACGATGCACACATTACCATACTTTTTTAGATGTTATAGCAATAAAATTCAAATGCTGCAATAAATATTATCCGTGTTATCAATGTCACGAAGAACACGAAACACATCCTATCAAAAGATGGTCAGAACAAGAATTTGATGAAAAGGCAATTATGTGTGGTGTATGTAAACATGAAATGTCTATTCAAGATTATATGATGACAGAGCTATGTCCTAAATGCCAAGCACATTTTAATAGTCGTTGTAAATTCCACTATCATTTATATTTTGAATTATAATAAAGGCTTAGTAACAATCTTTCAATTGTTACTAAGCCTTTATACTTTGAGTTTTTATTATTTTAATTTTTTCAAGATTTGATTTAATTCATCAATTTGTTTGATTATTGTTGAAGTTGAACCAGCGCTAAACTACCATAGTTTAAGATCCAATTCATAAACATTACCATTTTTAACTGCATTTACATCTTTAATTACATCATTAGATAACGTTTGTTTTGCACTTGATTTGCCACTTACAACTTGTCCTCTATCCATACTAAGACAATATCAGGATTTTTACTTGTAATATACTCATTATTAATATTTTGGCCATGTGGACTTGCTTTGACATGCTCATCTGTAGGTTTAAATCCTAATGTATCGTAGATTAAATCTCCAAATCTACCACCTGGTCCAAATGTAGATAATTTACCTTCATTAACTAAAAGATACATTGTTTTCTTATCTAATTTTTCAACTTTCGCTTTTGTATCCGCTATTTTTCATTCAACTCTTCAATTAATGATTTATCTTTATCTTCTTTACCATAAATTTTTCCTAATTTAGTTGTTACAGATTTCATATCATTTATATAATTTTTCTCACTGGCACCAACATAAACGATTTTAGCGTCTGGTGCAGCTTTTTTAAGTTCATCTATATTCTTCACTGTTGCTGTTCTTCCAGAAATATAAATGACCTCTGATTTAGCTTTAGCTATTTTATTAAAATTAATTTGTATTAAATTACCAGTATTGATGTATTTATCATCTTTGAATTCTGAAAGAAATTCAGGTAACGCAGCATTTTTCTCACCTTTAGGCAATCCAATAATGCGGTATTGAACGCCAAACGCTTTTAATACATCAACGGCACCATAATCAAAGGCAATTGCACGTTTTTGATTCTTCGGCAAATCAACAGTTTCTTTAATTTCTTTGGCATCACTTTTATCTTTTTTCTCGCCTCTTGTCTTATAATTATTTTCAATTTGAACTATGTCTTTATTGTCATTCTTCTTCGAAGTATCATTGTTACCGTCAGAGCTTTTACCACACGCTGTTAAGACTAAAGCAAGACTTAATAATAAAAACAAAATTATTTTCTTCATCGTTGCAACATTCTCTAGTTGCATTATTAAGTGATAACGATTATCAATATCACTTAAAATTATATTACTTTATTATAAAATAATTTTCAACACTAATTTTAGTCAAAAAAATATCGCCCTATTCTGGGCGATATTGAAAACTTATACCATCAATTTATTTATCGACTACTTCTTCTAATTCATCAATTTGTTTCATAGTTGTTGTAGTTGAACCAGAAGCAAAGTACCATAATTTAGGATCTAATTGATATACTTTATCATTTTTAACTGCATTAACGTCTTTAATAACATTATTACTTAACACTTTTTTAGCAGTTGATTCTCCGCCTACAACTTCACCACGGTCCATTGCTAAAATAACATCTGGATTATGCTTGCTAATATATTCATTATTTACATTTTGACCATGTGGACTATTGCTAACATTCTCATCTGCTGGTTTAAAGCCTAATGTATCAAATACTAAACCACCAAATCGACCTTTAGGACCAAATGTTGATAATTCACCTTCATTTACTAATAAATACATTACAGTTTTATTGAACTTCTTAGTTTCATCTTTCATTTCAGATATTTTTTCATCTAAGTCTTCGTTAATGTCTTTGGCTTTATCTTCTTTGTCGTAAATTTTACCTAAGTTTTCAGTGTTTTTCTTCATGTCTTTAACTAAGTTTTTCTCATCCGCACCTACGTAAACGATTTTAGCGTCTGGTGCAGCTTTTTTGAATTCATCTAAATTCTTCTGATTTGCCGTTCTACCTGAGATAAATATAACTTCTGGTTTAGCAGCAGCTACTTTGTCGAAATTAACTTCTTTAAGATTTCCGGTGTTAACATATTTATCATCTTTAAATTCTTTTAAGAAATCAGGTAATGATTCGTTGTTTTCACCTTTTGGTAAGCCTTTTACTTTATCAGCCACACCTAATTCTTTAAGTACATCTAAAGCACCATAATCTAAGACTACTGCATTTTTAGGATTTTTAGGAACTTCAACAGTATTGCTTACTTTCTTAGCGTCACTACCATCTCGTTCTTTACCTGAAGCTTCGAAATTATTCTTAATTTTCACAGTTTCTTTTGAATCTTTGCTATCACTCTTAGAACCTGAATCGTTACTACTTGATTCATTACTACAAGCTGATAAAACTAATACTAAAGATAATACTAAAAATAAGACTGTTTTTTTCATATGTACGACTCCTCTAAAAATATTTAATCTTTATGCTGCTCATCAATTGAACTTCTCTCTTGTCTACGTCTTCGAATAGCATCACCCCTTTGAAATATCAGGTTAAATTATTTAATTATAAAAGTGAGTCAAAAGTGTCTTCATCGTAATACAAACAAATTCGTTGTCCTCTAATTTCTTCGATATGAACATCCATCTCGTATAATTGTTTTAAAATCTCAGCTTGTATAACGTTATCTTTTGTATCTGCTTTGACAATTTCACCATTTTTTAGTGCAATGATGTCATCTGAATAGCATGAAGCAAAATTTATATCGTGTAGAACAATGACAATCGTTTTATTTAAGTCTTTGCAGAGGCGGCGTAACGTCTGCATAATCTGTACAGAATGTTTCATATCTAGGTTGTTTAACGGTTCATCTAATAATATATAATCTGTATCTTGAGCAATTGTCATTGCAATATAAGCACGTTGTCTTTGACCACCAGATAACGTTTTTATATTTCGATGACGAATATTCTGGAGTTGCAATAAGTCTAGGGCATATTCAACTTGTTCATAATCTTCTTTCTTCATACGACCTTTTGAATATGGAAATCGACCAAAATTAACTAATTGCTCAACTGTTATATTCATTTCTGTATGATTTGTTTGTTTTAAAATACTTAATTTTTTAGCTAAATCATCATTTTTATAATCTACGACAGCTTTACCTTCAATCTTAATTGTTCCCTTTTCATACTCAAACAGACGACTAACAGCAGACAGTAAAGTACTTTTACCGGCGCCATTAGGTCCTATAAGCGATGTTAGTCTACCTTTTTGAATGTCGACGTTAATATTTTTTAAAATTGGCTTATTCTGTATAGCTTTGTCTAAATTTTTAATTTCAATCAATTTGCACTTCTCCTTTTGATAAGTAAGTAAATGAAGTAACTTCCACCGATTAAATCAATGATTAAGCTAAACTCTGTTGTCGCTTCAAATAAATTCTCAACGATCCATTGCGCCATAAATAAACTAATCCAACTAATTAATATCGTCGCTGGCAATATATATTTATGTTCATATGTCTTCATTAATTCATGGGCTAAATTTACAGTTAGTAATCCTAAAAATGTAACAGGACCAACTAAAGCAGTGGAAATAGAAACTAATAGTGCCACTAATATGAGTAGCAAGCGCGTCATTGTCTCGTAAGAAACACCTAAATTGATTGCTTGTGCTCTTCCAAGTAGTAGTACATCTAAATATGGACGCATTATCACGGTAATAATAATTAAGACAAGCAATAAACATATAGATACTAATACCAATCGTGAGTTTGAGGCTTCGAAACTCGCAAACATGGCACTTTGAACCGCTAAGAATGACTCAGGATCCATGATTAGCTGAATAAAGCTAGTAATGCTTCGGAAGAATGTTCCTAAGATGACTCCTACAAGTAAAATGAAATATACTGAGAAATGTCCTAATTTAAACATGCCTTCAAAAAGCAATAATGAAAATAAGACCATCGCAATTAACGTCACAAAAAAGTTTAAATACACATTTGTAACCACTGCTGCTTGCGTACCGACTAAAAAAACTGGCAACACTTTTACAAATAGATAAACAGAGTCGAGACCCATGATTGATGGTGTTAATAATCGATTCGTTGTTATCGCTTGAAATATAACAACTGATGCCCCTATAGCACCACCAACAATGAGTATAAGTATTAATTTTCTTAATCGATTCTGAAATTGATATTGAAAAATTTCAAAGTCTAAACCTACTAATAAGTAAAATGCTGCCATGCAAATTGTCGCAATAATTAATATGATGATTTTCTTGTTAGAACTAATTTGCATAATGCTTTCTACCTTTCATTAGTAAGATTAGGAATATCACTGTCCCAAATACACCTATCGTTAATCCAATATTAATTTCATAAGGATAAACGATTAATCTACCGATGATATCAGCGAATAATACAAATATTGACCCTAACATCAACGTATGTGGAAGTGCATTTTTCAGATGGTCCCCTCTATACATTGAAATAATATTAGGTACAATGAGACCTAAAAATGGCAAAGTACCTACAGTAACAACAACTAAAGCCGTCAATGCTGCTGTAATAAATAATGCAATGTTTATAATTTTTTCATAACTTACACCCAAATTATGACTAAAGTCTTTCCCCATACCAGCAATCGTAAAATGATTCGCAAAAATAAATGCGATAATGAGTAATGGAACTACAAGATAAAGCACTTCATAACGTCCGCTTGTGATAATTGCAAAGTTACCATTCATCCAGTTGCCAATACTTTGTAATGCATTGGTTCTTAACGCAACAAAAGTAGTAAAGCTAGATACAATACCACCGATCATAATTCCTAATAATGGTACGAATATAACTTCTTTAACACGAATCAAATTAATTAACTTCACAAATAAATATGTCCCTGCTAAACTCAATCCTACTGAAAATAGCAACTTGATTAGGATGTGACCTTTCGGAAAAAAGATTAGCGAAATTAAAATACCTAACTTGGCCCACTCCATTGTTCCTACCGTAGTTGGACTTACAAATTTATTTTGCATCATCTGTTGCATAATTAATCCTGCTAACGCGAGTGAACTACCTGAAAGTAGGATACTAACCGTCCGTGGAATACGACTTGAGAACAAAATATTTTGTTGCTCTTCACTTAAGTGGAAAATATCTGAAAGAGAAAGCTGACTCACTCCAACAAATAAGGAGACTATAGTTAAACAAACTAATAAAATAAGTAAAACATAACCCTTAAATAAAAACTTCACTAATAATTCTCCTCATCTTGCTATATGTATTAAATGATAATCGTTATCACCGATAATGATTATCATTGTTGTTAATATTAATATTAAAGATTACAGACGTGAATTTCAATAGTATTTTTATACATAAGTAAATATTTATTTTTGTTCAAATACGATGTACTCTTTTTGATACAAAAATAAGCCACTAAATTCGTAGTTGTTATCAACAACACTGAATCTAGTGGCTTATTAATGTTAGTCTTTGATAATTAATTATCAAAAATGAAATCTTCGTCTTGTAAGGCTTCTACATTTAATGCCAATGTGTATCCGTCACCTTTAACTGAGAAGAAATCATGGTTTTTAGTTGTAGTATCTAATGCATTTTCAATGATAGGATTAAATTCTTTTTCTTCAAAGTATGGTTCAAAGCCTAAGTTAGATAATGCTTTGTTTCCATTGTATTGGACATAGTTCAATACATCTTCACTTAAGCCGATATCATCGTATAACATATGTGTATAAGATACTTCATTAGCGTATAAATCTTCTAATAATTTATACATCTCTTTATCTGCTTTTTGTTTTTCATTTTCAGATAGTTCGTTACGTAAACTTTGAGCATCTAATCCTGTAAACACACCATGGATTGATTCGTCTAGTAAAATCTTTCTAATGATTTCACCAGAAGTAGTCATTTTACCTTGTCCAGCTAAATACAAAGGATAATAGAAACCAGAGTAGAATAAGAAGGTTTCTAAAAATACACTTGATACCCTTGCAATATATTGATCATATATAGAGGCTTCTTTGCCCCACAATTTGTGATAGTTTTCAATAATTTTATCAGATTTATATTTTAAATGAGGCTCTTCTATTACCCAAGTATCTAGTAAATAGTTTGTTTCACTAGATGGAAGTAAAGTTGTAAATATATGTGAATAACTTTTCGCATGAATTTGTTCCATCATTGCCATAAATGAATACACTGCTTTTTTACGTAAGTCTGTTGTGTGTAACATAATTAACGGCATACCATCATCTGCTTGATGTGTATCCAATCCTGTTAATCCTGCTAACGCACGTTTGAATGTATTCTTCTCGTCTTCAGTTAGTGTCTTCCAACTTGCAATATCTTTTGATACTTTAAATTCTGTTTCTACCCACATTTGAGAAATATTTTGACGCCAAAACATATTCGTCATATCTTCTTGGGTATTCCAATTGACGGCCTTCATTTATAAATCCTCCTTAATTACTAAAAAGCAAATCTCATTCGTTTAGAGGATAAGTTGAGAGTCATTTTTAAGTTTTGACTCTACAACCTTCCTCCTTTTCAAATTTTGTTATCTTAAGTTTCTTAAATTAGATAGCACAGCTTGTACATTCTTCTACACTCAATAATTTGTTACGAGTATAATATAGCGATTTAAGCCCTTTATGGTGAGCATAAACATATAATCTTGATAATTCACGTGTTGAAATTTCAGAATTCACATATAAAATTGTTGAAATACCTTGGTCCACGTGTGTTTGAATCGTAGCGATTAAATCTATTAATTTCATTTGGTCAGTATTGAATGCTGATTTATAATACCACATTGTTTCAGGAGACAAGAATGGCATTGGATAAAATGTTTCAGCATTACCATAAGTACGACGTTCAATTTGATCAACAATTGGCATAACTGAACTTGTTGCATTTTGTACATATGAAATACTTTGTGTAGGTGCAATTGCAAGTCTATATGCATGATATAAACCATGCTGTTGAACTTGTTCTTGTAATGCTTTCCAATCTTTAGCAGTTGGAATATCGATGTGATCAAATAGTCGTTTCACTTTCTCAAATTTAGGTTCAAATTCTTGAGAAGTATAAAACTCAAAGTATTTACCACTGGCATAATCTGATTGATCAAAGTCTTGATATACTTCACCACGTTCTTTCGAAATTTCCATTGAACGTTCGATTGAATAATAGTTCATCATCATGAAGAAAGTATTTGCAAAGTCTTTAGCTTCCTCTGATTCATATCCTATTTTATTTTTAGCTAAATAGCCGTGTAAGTTCATTACGCCTAGACCGACAGAGTGTAACTCACTGTTAGCTTTTCTCACGCCTGGTGCGTTTTGAATATTTGCTTCATCACTAACTACTGTTAATGCATCCATACCTGTGTGAACAGAATCTTTAATTTTACCTGTTTCCATCACATTTACAATGTTTAAAGAACCTAAGTTACAAGATATGTCACGTTTAATTTCATCTTCGATACCATAATCATTAATCACTGATGTCTCTTGTAATTGGAAGATTTCTGTACATAAATTACTCATTTTAATTTGACCAATATTTGAATTGGCATGTACTTTGTTAGCATTATCTTTAAACATTAAGTATGGGTAACCTGATTGTAATTGTGTTTGGGCAATCATATTCAACATTTCTCTTGCGTCTTTTTTCTTCTTAACGATATTAGGGTTTGCAACCATGTCATCATAGTATTTTTCTAAATCAATATCATCGAGTGTTACACCATATTCTTGTTTAACCGTATGTGGCGCAAACATATAGAAATCTTTGCCCTCTTTTGCCAAATCAAAGAATTTAGACGGCACTATAAGACCAGTAGAAATTGTTGATAAACGTAAGTCTTCATCAGCATTTACCTTTTTAGTGTCTAAGAACTCTTCTACATCATAATGGAAGATATTTAAATATACTGCACCTGCACCTGGACGTTGGCCAAGTTGATCAGCATAGCTAAATCCACCTTCTAATGCTTTGGCAACTGGTAACACCCCTTTGGCTACACCTTTAATACCTTTGATGGCTTCACCACGTGCACGTAATTTAGAAAGATTTATTGCTACACCACCACCAATTTTACTTAATTGCTTGGCAGTAGAATCAATGAAATTGATAGAGTTCAAGCTATCATCTACCTCTAATAGGAAACACGATACTAATTCACCACGACGTGCGCGACCAGCATTCAAGAAAGTTGGTGTTGCAGGTTGATAACGTTGCTCAACCATTGCTAAGATAAATTGTTTCGCTTGCTGCTTATTACCATCCGCTAAATATAGTGCAACGATTGCGACATGTTGATTATAATCCTCTAGATATTGTGATTTATCATTAGTTTTTAGCGCATAATCTTTATAAAACTTACTAGCAGACATATAGCTTGCAAATTCAAAGTTGATAGATTTTGCGAATTCAGTGATTTCAACTAAATCTTCTTCGCTATATTTGTCGAAGACATTAAAATAAAAATTATTATCTACTAGATAGTGTAAACGTTCAATCTCACTGTCAAAATAAATTGTTTTATCATGGATTTCTTCTAGATAAACCGCTAATGCTTCTTGATCTTTCTCCAAGGTAAAGAAACCATTTTCTTTACGTTTCGTAACTTCATTATTTAGTTCAATATGATTGTACTTTTTCTCGTTCATAATTTTCATTGAAATGCCCCACCTTATTTTTAAATTCAATAACATCTTTATTAGAACCTTGTACTTCAAATTTCATTAATAAAGGTACATGGTATTTTTCGGAAATTGTTCTACCCGCTTTCGCAAAGTTTTGTCCCCAGTTACGGTTACCACTTGCCACGACAGCGCGTAAATTATGATGATTAACTTCTAAAAACGATTGTACTTCTTTAGGCACTTCACCAAATCCAATTGTTCCCGTAACTAAAATATAAGGTTCTTCAAATGGATCTGTACAATTATCCTTAGTAATTTCCATTACATCTGAAATTTCACTTCGTTTAATAAATCTTCTTACATTACCTGAAAAAGAAAAATAAACTACTTTCATTGGAACGCCTTCTTTCGTCAATCCATAATATTAATTAAAAAGAAGTTCTCTTAATAGATAAGAAAACTTGTTAGACAATAAATACGGCATATTTTAGACATTTAATTGGATGTTAACTAGCTGATGATTAATATACTAAAAGAAGTGACTTTCATTTCTAGCCACTACATGTAGTGTTTAGACTAAAATTTCAAGACTATTTCATCTATATGCTCGTTCGTATTAATAGTATTAAATTAGGAATTTCAACTTAAAATCAGTGTGAAATTGCCTTTAAAATGAATAATTTGTATAACACAAACTTTTTATACAACCACAACATGTTGTGGTTCATTTCATGTTTTAGTACTATATTCTGTGTTTCATTATACAGAATTGCTCTCTTAATTAAAAGTAACTATTTCGTGACAAAAGTTCGGAAAAACGTTTGAATGTGCATCAGACCAACTTAAATTGACGCAAATAATTATTTTTGAATATTTGATGTGTTTTAGTTGCATTTTTAGCATCTAAATAAACTATTGAATTGTCGGCATTCTTGAAGTCCAATCATTTAAATTATCAATATATTTTGCGCAATTATTCAAATGTTAATTATATTTTGCTTCAAAAACACGAATATAACATTTGTAAAAAAATAGTATTTAACGTGTTTTTAATACAAACAGAACGTTTGTTCGTATCTAGATAATAATACATCTTGGTATTATTTTCAAGTATTCATGCATTAGCATTTGAATTATGCTACTATATATACGGTAATTTATTACAAATGAGGCGATTAACCTTGAATCCAAAAGTTAAAGGTATTATTGCAATTTTAATTTCAGCTGTCGGTTTTAGTTTTATGTCAGTCTTTTTTAGACTCGCCGGAGATTTACCTGTATTTCAAAAATCCCTAGCTCGAAATTTTGTTGCAATGTTCATACCATTATTCTTCATATTTAAATATAAACAACCTATGTTTGGGAAATTAAGTAGCCAACCCCTTTTAATTTCTCGATCTACACTAGGCCTTATAGGTGTCTTATTAAATATATACGCTATAGATCATATGGTATTAAGCGATGCGGATACACTGATGAAACTTAATCCTTTTTGGACGATACTACTCAGTTTAATTTTTCTTAATGAGAAAGTTCGAAAATATCAAATCATTGCTATGATTGTAGCAATCTTAGGTATGTTATTTATCGTTAAACCAGAGTTTTCTTCAACAATGATTACTTCTTTAGCTGGATTATTTTCAGGTATCTTTGCTGCCTCTGCGTACACATGTGTTCGTGCATTAAGTAACAGAGAAGCACCATATACTATTGTTTTTTATTTTTCATTATTTTCAGTTGTCGTTTTAATACCGTTTTCAATCGCAACTTATGAGCCAATGACGACAATACAAATAATTTATCTTTTAGGGGCAGGTCTTTCTGCTGCAGTTGGCCAAATCGGTATTACACTAGCCTATAGTTTTGCACCTGCAAAAGATATTTCTATCTTTACGTATGCTTCAATCATTTTTACGGCTATATTCGGATTTATATTATTCGGTGAAACACCTGATTTCTATGCCCTTATCGGTTATGTCATTATTATTGGTGCAAGCTATTATATGTTCGAAAAGGCACGACGACAAACCGCTATAACAAAATAACGATCTAACACTAAGGAGTGATTCAATTGACTCAAGGACGTCAAAAAGAAGAACTACAAGATATTACTTTATTAGGTAATCAAAATAATAAATATGAATTTGACTATACACCAGAAGTTTTGGAAACATTTGATAATAAACATCAAGGACGCGATTACTTCGTAAAATTCAATTGTCCTGAATTTACATCTCTTTGCCCAATTACAGGTCAACCAGATTTCGCAACGATTTATATTTCGTACATTCCAAATATTAAAATGGTAGAATCTAAGTCATTGAAATTGTACTTATTTAGCTTTAGAAATCATGGGGATTTCCATGAGGATTGTATGAATATCATTATGAATGACTTAATTGACTTAATGGACCCACATTATATTGAAGTTTGGGGCAAATTCACTCCACGAGGCGGTATTTCAATAGATCCATACACTAATTATGGACGCCCAAATTCTAAATATGAGAAGATGGCTGAACACCGATTAATGAATCATGATTTATATCCAGAAAAAATAGATAACAGATAAAAGATTAACTTAACCACTAAATTGTCAAACAATTTAGTGGATTTTTTCATTATTTGTGAGATTTTATTTAAATTTACTATTGCCTATTAGTGAATTAAAGCGTATTTTATTATTATCATCTAAAATTCCAAAAGAGTAAGATGATTTAAATAAAGCAACTTATTCGCATACAATTTTAAATCATCAACTCATCGACTGAAATTTCTGATAATTTCTATTTTTAAGAAATTAATCAATTACACCTATCATATTCATGATTTTAAACTTCAGTCTTTAAAGAAAGGATTGGGATACATATGGCAACAAACAATTCCCATGAACAAGCTGTTCAAACAATACCTCAACGAGGGTTCTTCGGACACCCTAGTGGTTTAGGGGTACTATTCTTTGTAGAATTTTGGGAAAGATTTAGTTATTATGGCATGCGTGCCATGCTTATTTTCTACATGTATGATCAAATTAAAAATGGTGGTTTAGGAATTGATCAAACGACTGCAATGTCTATCATGTCAGTCTATGGCGCATTAATTTACATGTCTTCAATTCCTGGTGCATGGGTCGCAGATAGACTATTCGGTACTAGAGGGGCAACCTTGATTGGTGCAGTACTCATTATCATCGGACATATTTGTCTAAGTTTACCATTCGCAATGTTCGGTTTATTTGCATCAATGTTCTTTATCATTATTGGTTCAGGCTTAATGAAACCAAATATTTCAAACATAGTTGGACGCTTATATCCTGAGAATGATACTCGTATGGATGCCGGTTTCGTTATATTCTACATGTCAGTTAACCTAGGTGCACTTATCTCACCTATCATTCTGCAACATTTCCTAGACGTGAAAAACTATCATGGTGGTTTCTTAATTGCAGCGATTGGTATGGCATTAGGTTTAGTATGGTATATGATTTTCAATAAAAAGAATTTAGGTTCTATTGGTATGAATCCAACCAACCCGCTATCTTCTGAAGAAAAGAAAAAATATGGATTAATTGTAGGTATCATTGTAGCAGTCATTGCTATTGTACTATTAGTTACATATTTCACAAATACTTTATCCTTCAATCTTATTAGTAATACGGTTCTAGTACTTGGTATAGCTCTACCAATCATTTACTTCACTACTATGATTCGAAGTAAAGATGTTACAGATATAGAGCGTTCTCGTGTTAAAGCATTCATTCCGTTATTTATTTTAGGAATGTTATTCTGGGCAATACAAGAACAAGGATCAAACGTATTAAACATTTATGGTTTAGAACGTTCTGATATGAAAATGAATTTATTCGGTTGGACAACTAATTTCGGTGAAGCATGGTTCCAATCAATTAACCCATTATTTATTCTTTTATTCGCACCAATCGTATCTGCGATTTGGTTGAAAATGGGTAAAAAACAACCAAGCCTTCCAGTAAAATTTGGAATTGGTACGCTATTAGCTGGTGCTTCATACATTTTAATGGGACTTATCGGTATGAGTTATGGTGATACACACTTCTCAGTAAACTGGGTTATCCTATCATACGTTGTATGTGTGATTGGTGAATTATGTTTATCACCTACTGGTAATAGTGCGGCTGTTAAATTAGCACCTAAAGCATTTAATGCTCAAATGATGAGTGTTTGGTTATTAACAAACGCATCTGCACAAGCACTTAATGGTACATTAGTTAAATTAATCAAGCCTTTAGGGCAAACGAATTATTTCATCTTCTTAGGAAGCGTTGCTATCGTAATTACAGTAATCATCTTAGCTTTCACTCCTAAAATTTCAAAAGCAATGAAAGGTATTCATTAATCACCTTTGTATTGTTAAAAGATGACATTTAAACAAAACAAATAATTATCTTTAAGCATCTTCATAGTAATTTTATAGCTATGAAGGTGCTTTTTTATTTAAATTATCCTTATTGAGAAGATGACAAGGCATTTGAAAATAAATTTTATCTTGTCCTTTTCTTTGTATATCAACTAAAAAAATGTAATGATAAATACTTAAGCACTTGTTTTACTCAAATTATAATTAAGTAAATAACATTTCGGGTAAACAAATGATAAATCAGAGTAAATAAATGAAAGTAGGCATACGTATGGGTCAAAAATTTAATCATGGTGTTCTTTTTTACCATGAACATAGTGGTCTCAAAGATATATATGAAGGTTTAGGAGAAGTAACTAAATCACTTACTACTATGTGCAAACACCTATCAATTCAACTAAGTGAAAATGAAGGCGACATTATTAAGTATTGTGAAAGAATTAAAAATCAAGAATATAGTAGTGATGTTGATATCGTTTTTATCCTAGGTGGCGATGGTACAGTTAATGAATTAGTTAATGGCGTTTTAGCAAATGACCTAAATGTATCTATTGGAATTATTCCAGGAGGTACATTTAATGATTTCACTAAAACATTAAACTTGAACCCTAACTTTAGTAAAGCTAGTGAACAACTTAAAATGTCTCGCTTGGAATCATATGATGTTATGAAAGTGAATGGCACTTATGTGCTTAACTTTGTGGGATTAGGACTTATAGTTCAAAACGCGGAAAACGTGCAAGAAGGTCGTAAAGATATCTTCGGTAAATTAAGCTATGTTGGTTCAACTGTTAAAACATTAATGAATCCAGAAGATTTTGATTATACATTAACTGTAGATGATAAAGAACTTAATGGTAATACCTCTATGCTAGTCGTTGCTAACGGTCCTAATATCGGTGGCAGTAGAATACCACTTATGGATTTATCACCTCAAGATGGTAAAGTGAATAGTTTTATTTTTGATAAACAAAGTTTTACTATTCTCAATGATGTGTTCAAAAAACGCGATAGTATGGATTGGAATGAAATTACAAATGGAATTGATCACATAGCCGGTAAACATATTACATTATCGACGGATCCAGTTATGAAAGTAGATATTGACGGTGAAATTAGTCTTGAAACGCCAATTACAATTGAAGTTCTACCAAAAGCACTTCAGATTCTAACTTTTCCAGAGAATGCTGAACAATAAGAATTTATTATACTAATATAAAAGCGATTAAGGTTAATGATTGGATTATCATACCTTAATCGCTTATTTTAACTACTCCCCTAGAAAGAATGCTTCTACATCTTTCCAACCGTTAACACGTTTAAAACGTTCTTCACTAACATTGTGAGACGCAGTAAAAATGATTGGTTCACCTTCAAATATTTGTAATTGACGAGGATTATCATCTATTAAATAATCAGTTTTCACTACATTTTTACGACCACAGAAGACAAATTGCTGCGAATCTAAAAATGGAAAGAATTCAAGTAACCACTCATATTTATCATGAAATGAAGTTGGAACATCCATAGCTGCAGTAGCAATGTAAACATCATATTGCTCAGTCAATTTCTTAACGACTTCTTGTGCATGAGGCATAACAGTTAAGTTTCTAAAGAAGCCTGGCGCTCTTAAAATATCACGAACTAAACCATCATGCTCTGGTATTACATTTTTAAGCTTTTGTCCATTTAAAGACTCAACTGTAATTCCTAATTCCGTTTTTACGTTAACCGCTTCAATAATTGCACCTAACGTGTCTGCTAATACTTCATCCATATCTATTGCTATAGATTTTCTAGACATACTATCTCTCCCTTAATCATCACCTATATACTTCTAAAGTATAGCAAAAATTTAAAAGGGAGTGCTACAAGACATTTAGAATCTATTGTAGCCCCCCTTGCATAATCAACTTATGATGTACTTCTAAAACTCAACTAATCATTGTAAGTTAAAGAACTTACGTATTTGACCAACTTAATAATCAAAATGTTTTAATACTTCAATCATTCTGTCATTTTGTTCTGGGAATCCTATTGTAATACGAACGCCAGTTGGAAACGGACGTGTGATACACCCCACTTTTAGTAACGCTTCATATAATTCTTGTGCTTTTTTAGTTGCAACAAATACAAAGTTCGTCTGACTAGGTAAGAAATGTTCACTTTGTGGTATCTCAAAGAATTTTTCACGTTCTTTAGCATTTTTAGCTGTAATATCTTTCAAATAAGCTTGATCTTCTAATGCTGCAATCGCTGCGTATTCTGAAATACGAGTGACATTGAATGGTGGTCGAATGATGTTCCACTTTTCAATAGCTTCATTTGTAGCTACGACATATCCTACACGCAACCCAGCTAATCCATATGCCTTAGAAAATGTTCTTAACAGGAATGCATTATCAAAGCGTTCTTGCAATTTCAATGTATCTGGATAATCTTCTGCTGTCACAAATTCAAAGTAAGCTTCATCAATCAATACAGGCACATGACTAGGTACGCGTTCTAAAAAGAGTTCCAATTCATCATGATCGAAATAGGTTCCAGTCGGATTATTCGGATTACATAGCCACACTAAAGCAGTCTCTTCATCGACCTCTTTAATAATATTCTCTAAATCAAACCCACCATTTAGTAGAGGTACTTGAACAACTTCAGCAGATTCTACAATTGCATTATGATAATATTGTCCAAATGTGCCTTCACTTGTAACAATTTTATCTCCAGGCGTTAGCACTGCTCTTGAAATCATCAAGATAACTTCGTCTAACCCCGCACCAAATAGAATTCGAGAAGGATCCACGTTCAAATGTTCACTAATTGCCTTACGTAATGAAGGTGAACCAGTCTCAGGATAATAAAATAACTCATCCAAATGTGCTTGAACTGCTTGCTTTGCTTTTGGAGAAGGACCGTATAAATTTTCATTTGAAGCAAGTTTATATAATTCTCCTTCTATACCGTGTTTTTCTTTAAGTGCTTGTGGTGATAATCCTGGTTGATACGCTGCTAATTGATTTAATTGTTGTTTCATTGCCAACCACTCCTTTTTCAAAAAATTAAAAATGTTTATTCAATTATAAACCTGTTCCCCCTAAAATTGTTAAATTACAAGTCATTGACTAGTTATAATTTATATTAACTTAATGTACACCATTCATCGCTCTCTTAACCATTGGAGAAATAGCTACTAAGATAACACCAATAAGCAGTGTAAACAATCCTGAGTATAAGAAGAACTCTTTCTCACTAATAATCTTAAATAATACAACGATTTGGCTATTGAGACTTTGTGCAGTGGCGTTACTGAGCATCCACAATGCCATCATTTGTGCAGAGAACTTTGCAGGTGCTAGTTTAGATGTTACAGATAACCCTACTGGTGAGATACATAATTCACCTAACGTGATTAAGAAGAAACTTAACACTAACCATATAGGGTGAATCAAATGCGCATCACTATTCAAAGGTATAATCATAACTAAATATGATAAACCTGCAAAGATGGCACCCAATGCAAATTTATATACTGTATTTGGATTATGTCTGCCTAATTTAGTCCATAAACTAGCAAAGACAGGTGCTAACATAATAATAAATACTGGATTGACAGACTGGAACCAAGCTGCTGGTATGTTGAAATCTAACACACCATTAGTCAATTTAGCTAAGCTAAGTTCTGTCTTCTGGTCAGCAAAGTTAGCCAAAACGGTCGAACCTTGTTCTTGAATCATCCAAAATGCAACAGACGTAATAAACAACGGTATGTAACTATAAATTCTAGAACGCTCTTCTTTGTGCGTCTTATTACTTGATAACATATAAACAAAAATACAAATTGGTAACACGATACCTATAATCGTTACAATGACACTGAAACTAGATAAACTCAATTTTCCAATAAATTGCAAGATAAGTAGGATAATTGCGAAAATTATTACGACAGTACCAGTAATAATTGATAATTTTTTGATTTCTTCTTTTCGAAGTGGGTTAGGAACGCTTAAACCAGCCAATCCTAGATTCTTTTTATTTGTAATAAAATAAGTGACTAATCCGATGAACATCCCTATAGCTGCTACCGCAAAACCAAAGTGGAACCCTAGTCTTGTTTGTAAGTAACCTGTCGCAAATGGTGATAGAAAACTACCTAAATTGATACCCATATAGAAAATAGTAAAAGCAGCATCTAAACGTCTATCATTATGGTCATATAATTCACCAACTGTAGTTGAAATATTAGGTTTCAATAAACCTGTACCAATAATAAGAAGTAATAGTGCTATCATTACTACTGTTAAACTACCTGGTATCGTTAACATGATGTGACCAAACATAATTAATATGCCGCCATAAAATAATGCATGTCTTGTACCAATGATTCTGTCTGCTATCCAACCCCCGATGGTACCAGACATATAGATGAGTGCACCATATAATGATACGATTTGTAACGCTATACCCTGCGGTAAGCCGAAGCCACCTTTACTAACTGAATAGTAGAGATAATAAGCTAGAATCGCTTTCATACCATAGTAACTGAATCGCTCCCAAAATTCAGTAAAGAATAGTGTACTTAAACCTTTGGGATGTCCAAAGAATCCCTTTTGAGGCACACTCTTAACAATTTCTTGTCTCGAATAATTTCTAGTATTCACATTCTCCCTCCTAAAAACATACACGCTTTTTGTGTATTTATAGAATAGTGTAATTAAAAATAATTCAGATTACAATTGTATTTACAAATTTTGCTCTGTAAAAAAAGAACAAAACAACGAACTCATGATTAATTCGTTGTCTTGTTCCAACATTTTCACGTGACTATTTATTTTACTAAACCTTCTTTTTTAAGATAATGTTTCGCAACATTATATGGATCTTCATTTTTCACGGTAACTTTGTAATTCATTTCTTGCATCTCTTCATCTGAAATTTTACCCTCTAATTTGTTGAGCGGTTTTTTAATTTCTGGATGTTGTTTTAAGAATTTTTCTTTAAACATTGGTGCACCTTGATATGGTGGGAATACGTGTTTATCATCTTTTAAAACTACCATATCATATTGTTTTAATTCTGCATCTGTTGAATAAGCGTCAATTAAATTAATGTTATCTTTTTCTACTGCAGTATAACGTAATTTAGGCTCCATTTTTTTAACATTAGATAAGTTGAGACCATAAGCTTTCGACACAGCTTTATAACCATCAGGTCGATCATTAAATTCCATAGTGAACCCTGGTTTAATTTTATCTTCAACCTTTTTTAAATCACCGATTGTTTTAATATTATTTTCTTTAGCAAAGTCTTTCTTCACCGCTAAAGCATACGTATTATTATATTTCATAGGTTTTAACATCGTCATGTCATATTTCTTCTCTAGACTTTGTTTAACTTGTTGATATACTGCATCTTCTTTTTTGGATTTTAAATCTTCTTTAGTTAATTCACCTAAAACTGTCCCTGTAAATTCTAAATATCCATCGATGTCGTCTGATTTTAATGCATTAAATAGGAATGATGTTTTACCCATACCATCTTTAACATCAACTGTATCATCCGTTTCATCCTCAATTAAAATTTTGTACATATTCGTAATAATTGAAGGTTCTGAACCTAATTTACCTGCAAGCGTAATTGTGTCACCTTTTTTACCGAAAAGAGGTACAACAACGACTAATAGTATAATAAGAATCATTGCACCTACAGTGATTAGTAGTTTCTTATAAGATAATTTCTCCATATAACGTAGTATTAAATCAAACATAATTGCGAGTAGTGCAGCAGGAATCGCTCCGATAAGGATTAGAGACGTATTGTTACGGTCAATACCTAGTAAAATTAAATCCCCTAGTCCACCAGCACCAATTAATGCGGCTAAAGTTGCTGTACCGATAATTAGAACCATAGCAGTACGAATACCGGCCATCATCACTGGCATAGCTATTGGCAATTCTACTTTAGTCAAACGACGCATCGGTTTCATACCAATACCTTTTGCTGCTTCAATAAGAGACGGATCAACTTCTTTAATGCCAGTATATGTATTTCTCAAAATTGGCAACAGTGCATACACAACTAATGCAATAATAGCTGGCACGCGACCAATACCAAATATTGGAATCATTAACCCTAATAATGCCAATGACGGAATGGTTTGTAATATAGCAGCTATGTTCATAACGACTTCAGATAACCGCTTCGTCTTTGTTAAAGCAATCCCTAATGGCACGGCGATTAAAATTGCGATTAGCAGTGCAATAAATGAAATTTGGATATGTTCCAAGATGGTCGTAAGTACTTCGCCTTTACGATCATTGAGTGTGCTAAATAATTCGCTCATGCTTTAACCCCCTTGTCATTGTCTATCTCAGATAAATACTTAAAGATATCTTCACGTTTTAAGAGTGATTGCGTGGAGGTTGATATATCATTAACAATAACCGCTTCATGTTGGGCTAATGTAGAATAAACTGAACGTAATTGCACATCACTATTGATTTCCGGATAATCATGGTGTGTTTCTTTTTCTGTAAGTGGCGAAGTAATATTAAGATCTTTCAACTGTAAGCTTTCTTTATCTTGTTCTAAATGGCTTCCCATAAACTCTTCTACAAATTTACCTTTAGGCTGATTACGGAATGCTTGTGGTGTATCTATTTGCTCAACATGTCCATTGTTAAGTAAACAAATTCGATCACCTAACTTCATAGCTTCTTGAATATCATGCGTTACAAATACAATTGTTTTTTGATTTTAGTTTGTAATTCTATTAAATCATCTTGTAGTTTTTCGCGACTGATTGGATCCAGTGCACTAAAAGGTTCATCCATCAATATAACTGGTGGATCTACAGCTAATGCTCTTACTACACCAACCCTCTGTCTTTGACCACCTGATAATTCATCTGGTTTACGATCTCGATATTTTTCAGGTTCTAAACCAACCATTTCAAGTAATTCGTCAACACGTTGATCTATATCTTTATCTTTCCATTTTTTCATCTGTGGAACCTGTGCAATATTCTCTTTAATGGTCATATGAGGGAAAAGTGCGATTTGTTGCAACACATATCCAATATCCCATCTCATTTCATAAACAGGATAATCGCTTATTGGTTTATCTTTAAAATAAATATAACCTTCACTTAACGGAATAAGTCTATTAATCATTTTCAAAGTAGTTGTTTTACCACACCCTGATGGACCTATGATTACAAAAAACTCACCCTCATTTATTTTAAAACTTACATCATCAACTGCCACATTATCCCCATAGCGTTTTGTTACATTTTTAAATTCAATCATTTAGTCACCTTCATTTGCTCTACTTATTCAAATAGTCTGCATTCTTATTCCCTATTTAAACATGTTTAATGAGGAATTCATATTAAATTAATCTAAATATAGAAATTACATTTAAAATTAATAATGTGATAATAGAATAAAGGTAAGGTTCGCTACAGAAATAGTAACAACCTTACCTTTCACTTTATATACTCGCTTTATATGAATGTATAATTTCTAAGAATTTTGGACAATAATGTTTCAATTTATAGCTACCAACACCATCTATTGATATCATTTCTTGTTTGGATTCTGGCTTGCGTTTAGCAAACTCTTCTAACGTGTAATCAGAAAAAATACTAACCGGTGCAATATCCAATTTCTCACTTAACTTACGTCGAACTTCAACTAATTCACTGTATAATGCTCGATCTACGCCTTCAACTGTATTGATATAGACTTTTTCTTTGGATTTTTGTTTAAATGGTGTCGTAAATACTTTCTCTTTATTGTTAAGTAACTTTTTAACACTTTCATCACATATTAAGATTTCATCATTTTCGTTTAAAAACCCTTTGAAACGCAATTCATCAATTAAATGACTTAATTCCGAAGTGGTATAATCTTTCATCAAACCATGTGTCGTCAACTTATCATAATCATTATATTTAATATAATCACTTGTTTCTCCACGCAATACTTGAATGATTACGCTATAGCTTTCTTTTTGACGCATGCGTGCGATACAACTAATGATCATTTTAGCTTCTTGCGTCATATCATATGTTTTATTTTGTTGAATGCAGCTACTACATTGCCCGCACTCTTCTAATTTTTCGTTAGGTTCAAAGTAATGTACCACAGTCGCTTCAAGGCATTTTTTCGTTTTCGTGTATTGAATCATTTTAGTGAGTTTCTCACCCATTTTATCTTTATAATCTTCATCAGCCTGTGAAACTGTAATAAAATATTCATGCAATCCTTTATCACGTTCACTAAATAAAAGAATGCATTCACTTTCTAGTCCATCACGACCTGCACGGCCTGCCTCTTGATAATATGATTCTAAATCACCTGGCATATTATAGTGTATAACGTATCTAACATTTGATTTATCTATCCCCATACCAAAAGCATTTGTCGCTATAACAACCTTCACTTTATCATATACAAATTCGTTTTGAGCAGTCTCACGTTCTTTATTTGTTAAACCCGCATGATAAATTGCCGAAGAAACATTGATAACATCTAATACTTCTTGTAATTCCTCAACTTGTTTACGTGTAGAGCAATAGATAATTCCTGCTTGTTCTTTATGTTTCTGCACATAATCTACAACAAATTTCTGACGTTGATAGGTAGGATTCACTTTAAAAATAAGATTCCGACGTTTCGTACTTGTTTTTACTTCATCTCGTCTATCGATGTTTAACTTTTCCATAATATCTTGCTGTACTTCTGCAGTAGCTGTTGCTGTTAGTGCAACGATTGTAAAGTTTTGAGGTAACGTGAATACTTTCTTAATTACACTTTGATAACTAGGTCTAAAGTCATGCCCCCACTTAGAAATACAATGTGCCTCATCAAATGCGATAAGATGAATATCAATTCGACTTAATAAACTTAAAAAATATTGATTATCGAAACGTTCTGGCGCAACATATAAAAACTGAATATGACCTTTCATTAAATCATCTTCGATTTCTTTTTGTTGCTTCTTAGTTAAACTACTATTTAAGAATGCTGCTTTAATCCCCATTGCTTTAAGTTGATCAACTTGGTCTTTCATTAAAGATATTAGTGGACTAATTACAATTGTCGTTCCACCTAACATTAATCCAGGAACTTGGTAGCAAATTGATTTACCACCACCTGTAGGTAATACACCTAAAACATTATGATGATCCATTATTTTAGTTATGATTTCTTTTTGACCAGGTCTGAACTTGTCATACCCAAAATAATGCGATAATGTTGCTTCCATACTTTACATTCCCCTTATTGCTCTTTTAGTTCTTCTAATTCACTCCATCTCGTGATGTCTGTTTCATATGTTAGTTCTAATTGTTCTTTCTCTTCATTTAATTCTTTGATTATGGCATAATCAGCACTGGCCTCAATCATCTCTTCATCTATTTCTTCTAAGCGTGTTTCAGTTTGTTCTATACGATCCATTAAAGTTTCGTATTCTCGTTTTTCCTTATAAGACAACCCTGATTTTTTTCGCACCGTTGTTTTTTGTTTTGGTTGTTGTGCTTGTTTCTCTAGTGCAACTAATTTATCCTGCTCTTTCTTATAAGACTCATAATCTTCAAAGGCACCTACAATACGTTCCATCTTTCCGTCATGAATATACCAGTACTCTTGAGCGACTTTATTTAAAAAATAGCGATCGTGACTAACAGTTATAACTGAACCACCGAAACTACTAATATAATCTTCTAAAATAGTTAATGTTTCTGTATCTAAGTCATTTGTCGGTTCATCCAGTAACAGTACATTAGGTTGATGCACGAGTAATCTTAATAAATATAAGCGTTTTTGCTCTCCGCCTGATAATTTGTATATCTTCTTACCATGTGTTGAGCTTGGGAACAAGAAACGTTCTAGTAATTGAGTTACAGAAATTGAAGTTCCATCCTTCTCTTTAGCCACTTCACTCTCTTCTCGTAGATAATCAATCATACGTATATCTCTATCTAACGTTTCTTCTGTTTGTTTAAAGTATGCTACTTTTACAGTTTGGCCAATTTTAAGTGTGCCTGTATAATCGTTCTCTTCTCCGCTTAAAATATTTAATAACGTGGTCTTTCCAGCTCCATTTGGCCCAACTATACCAATACGTTGCCCACTTTGAATAATTTCAGTAATGTCTTCAAATAATGTTCTGCCGTTAATTTGTTTTGAAAGTTGTTCCAACTCATACACTTGTTTGCCTAATCTTGAATACGCTAGATTCAGTTGCCCTTTATCTTGAACGTGTTGAGCTTGTACTTCTGATTCCAAATCATTAAAACGATTGATTCTTGCTTGTTGCTTTGTCGTTCTTGCCTTGGCGCCAGCTCTCATCCAAGCTAATTCTTGTTTATATAAAGCCTTTTGTTTTTCTTGTTGTTTTTGTTCAATAATTTCATTTTCTGCTCGCATTGCTATGTAATCTTCATAATTACCTGGATAAGATTTTAATTTACCTCGATCTAATTCAATGATTCTACTCGCAATTTCATTTAAAAAGTAACGATCATGGGTTACGAACAATACAGTATGAGGGTACTGCTTCACATAATTAATTAGCCATGTTATGGATTCAAAGTCTAGGTGGTTTGTAGGTTCGTCTAATAATAATAAATCAGGTTGTTCAATAAGCGTTTTAGCTAGCACAACACGTTTTTGTTGACCACCTGACAGTTCGTTCACCTTTTTAGTCGTATCATTAATACCTAGTTTAGATAATATGGTTTTAATTTCAGCATTATAATCCCATGCACTATTTCGGTCCATAGCCTCTTGTGCTTCCATCATCTTTTGAAAATGCGCGTCATCTTGTTGTTGTGTATATGCATTAACTGCTTCTTCGTAAGCTTTTATAATTTGAAGAGTCGTTGTGTCTGAGCTAAGTACAGCTTGAAAAACAGTCATATCTCCATCTAGATCCTGCTTTTGAGAAGAATATCGTATACGATATTGATTAGGATGCGTAATATCAGCTGTATAATCATCATCTATATTCCCGATAACTTTAAGTAGAGTACTTTTACCAGTACCATTTATTCCAACCAATCCTATTCTTTCATGTTCAGAAATAGATAGGTTTAAATCATCGAAAATGATTTTATCCGCATATGATTTATTTAAGTGCTCTATTTTATACGCTTCCATGCATCTACTTCCTTTTCCAAATCGAAATATCGAATTTTTTAAATATTTTTGATAAGCTTAAATCAGTTCTATATATTATACACCTTTTTAGGCTTAAATGATACAAGGAGACAAGAGTTATGATTGACTTTTTCGAAAATTTACCGCCTTATTTACAGGCGCTTTTAGCAGGTATTATTACTTGGCTACTCACAGCATTAGGTGCTGCTTCTGTATTTATATTTAAATCCGTAAATGAACGAATACTAACATCTATGCAAGGATTTGCTGCGGGCATTATGATAGCTGCCAGCTTTTGGTCTTTATTACAACCCTCTATTGACTATGGTAAAGATGGTAGTTTACCTGCTTGGTTACCTGCTGCAATTGGCTTTTTATTTGGTGGTATCTTTATACGTGTCCTCGATTCAGTTATTCCTCATTTACATCAAAGAATTGGCGATAAGAGTCAGTACCGCGAGGGTGTTAAGACTTCTTTAAGTAAGAATACATTATTAGTACTAGCTATTACGTTACATAATATTCCAGAAGGACTATCGATTGGTGTTGCTTTTGGTGGTATAGCAACTGGAAATAGTCAAGCTACATTCCTAGGTGCTTTAGGGTTAGCAATTGGTATAGGAATACAAAACATTCCGGAAGGTGCAGCATTATCTATGCCTATTAGAGCGGCAGGCGCGTCTCGTTGGAAAGCGTTTAATTACGGACAAGCTTCTGCGATTGTAGAACCTATCTTTGCTACTATTGGCGCTGCATTGATTTTAGTTATTACACCTGTTTTACCTTATGCATTAGCTTTTGCAGCTGGAGCTATGATATTCGTTGTTGTTGAAGAACTTATACCTGACTCACAATCTGGTAACAACACGGATTTAGCAACACTAAGTCTAATGTTAGGCTTTACAATTATGATGATTTTAGATGTAGCGCTTGGATAAAATTTGCAATTATCACAGATATTTAAATTAACTATTAATCAGCAATTATTTAAATGACAGCATCATTTAAGACATGTATCTATAGCATCAACTATATATTGCAACTCAACATGTTGCACATAATCAAAATCATATTAAAAAAGACAATTTCTATTTATTTCAATAGAAATTGTCTTTTTTCATTAGTCTAGAAATTTTATATTATAGACTCTACTTGATTATTTTTGGTTCCCTTTAGGACCAGTTTTGTATTCATATTTAGACGGGTCAATTTTTTTGAAATCAGGATTTTTATAGAATCTGAGCAAGTCACCATTTAAGACATTGTCACTCATTTCTAAATCTTTCTCAACCTGTTTCTTATTCTTATCTAAATCTTTAGGTTCCGTTTCTAATAATTCATTAGTTTTATTAGAATATGCTTTACCGTTTACATATTTGTAATCTTTCGTAATGAAATCACCATTACGGAATGGAATTACATCATTATGATCTTTAGATAACATGTCAGTACCAAACATTAAGAAGTTTTTAGAGTCAATTCCTACTAAATGTAATATAGTAGGCATAACATCCATTTGACCAGCATATGTCTTATCTACTGTACCTTCTTTACCAGGAATTTTTAGCCAGAAACCTGTACGGTTTAAGTCCATAAATTTCGCTGGCGTAATCTTTTCACCTAATAATTTTTCCATCGCATTATTATGGTTCTCTGAAATACCATAATGGTCACCATAAATCATAATAACTGAATCGTCGTATAAACCTTTCTTCTTAAGATCTGTTACGTACTCTTCAAGTGCTTGGTCTAAATAATGCGCTGTTTGAATGTAACCATCAACAGTTGAATCACCTGTATTAGGTTTATCAATATCTGCATCTTCCTCACTCAATGTGAATGGGTAGTGGTTTGTTAATGTAATTAAGTGTGAATAGAATGGTCCTTTCATTTTAGATTGATATTCTGCTGACTCTTTAAAGAACGGTTTATCTTTTAAACCTAAGTTAACAATATTATCGTCAGACATATCATAATATGTTGCATCGTAGAACTTATCAATACCAAAATGTTTATAAACTTGGTCACGGTTCCAGAATGTTTTGTAGTCACCGTGCATAACATCAGAAGTATAACCTTGCTTTTGATCTAATATAGCAGGTAATGATTGGTAAGTATTATCACCTTTTAATGAATATGCAGAACCTTGTGGTAAACCATAAAGGCTGTTATCCATTGTGAACTCAGCGTCTGATGTTTTACCTTGACCAGTTTGATGGAAGAAGTTTGGATAATATCTAAAATCTTCGTTACCTGTCGATAATTTATTTAAGAACGGTGTTACTTCTTTACCATTAACCTTTTTATTGATTAAAAAGGTTTGGAAACTTTCTAGATGTATTTTAATAATATTTTTCTTCATAGCAGCACCAAAATACTCTGAATTTGGTGTTGTATTTTTTTGTTTCGTGTAATTCAATACTTTAGTTAGGTCATCTTCAGAAGCCAATGCTTTTTGTTGGTTATTCTGGATCGTTTTAACGCCATCATAAACTGTAAAGTTATATGGACCTAAATACTTCACTAAATATTTATGGTCAAACGTACGTGTTAATAACTCAGGACGATCTGTTTCAGCAAAAGCTAAGTTCAAGAAGAATAATGCTACTGAAGCAGCCATTACACCCGGTACAAACTTTTTACTGAAGACACGCTTATCTAACCAACTTCCTTTGAAAATAAGGATAAATAGATAAATAATAGTATCTATAAAGTAAACAAAGTCATACCATTTAAATGATGCCCCAACAGCACCACCCATAGACTCAACATTCCCCGCTTGATTAAGTGTACTAAATGTTAAAAAGTCTGAGAAGAATCTAAAATAAACTACATTTGCATATAGCAAGAATGATAGTAAAAATCCTCCAATAAAGATGAACCAATATGCTTTTTTTCCTTTAAAAAATAAGAACACACTTAAAATAAGCGCGATTAAACTATATGGATTCATCAATAGTATTAAGTTTTGAACTAGTCCTTTAACACCCAAAGAAAAATCAACATAATATGAAAAATACGTCTTCAATGTCACTGTAAAAACAGTCAGTAAGAAAAACGCAAAAAGACTTATTTTCTTTTTGTGTAAACTCATGTATGTTTCCTCCATTTATAGTTATTCAACTTTGAAGAAATGTTAAAGACTTAACCGAAGACTTAAACACTTACTCAAATATGACCGTTATGCAATTACTTACTAATTTTTAAATTTCGCTATTTTAATTTATTAAGAATATGTCATACACATACATTAAATACAAACGATAATTCACTCTTACATATTTGTCCCATTGACGAACTATCCGTTAGTAATGCCTTATGTATACAATGTTGGATGCTATTCTATTTAATTATTAATAAAATATTAACAAATTATGAACTTTGTAATATTATTGTAATATTGCCCGTAGTTCAATATATAAATATATAGTATTTTTACTCATTTATCAAGAAAAAACATCTTTATATATCGACATCTCAATAGTTTGTCACAAATATATATATAAGTATAATGATGACGCACTGATTTATTTATTATAGTTTCTTATATGATATTTTTAATCAGACTATAGACCTACTCAATCTATTAAAAAAACCGTCTAAATAAGTCGTACATTTAATTAATTATTAACAGTTATTTCATCATTTCTAATTGCATTCTGAATTCAATGCCGTGAAACAGTTGATTCATCCAATTGCTAAATTTTACAACATTTTTTTCAGCGGTTTCAATATCAATAAATTGGAATTTCAAACGTGACCCTTGTGGTTTCTGTGCAAGTTTAGTCAAATGATAACTCGCAATCGTTCCAATTTGGGGGTAACTTCCTATTGTATAATGATCGTTTAATAAGATAATCGGTGTACCATCTCTTTTAACTTGAATCGTTCCTCTTTTAACGGATTGATGTGCAGGCATATCATCGTAATATGCTTTTATCTTCTCACCATCTAATAACATACCAACACGATTTGATTTATTAGTTACTTTATATTCGCCTTTAATAAAATGGGATTGCGTTTCCTTATCAAAGTCTTCAGTACCTTTATTAGCGATAACATGAAACACGTCAGAGATATAGTTGAACGACAATGCATAACCATCAATCCCCCAATCAGTAGTACGCTTTTCTTTTAGATTTTCAAACAACTTATGATGACGTTCAGTATATTCTCTTTTCATTTCAACTTCATCGCCACTTTCAAGTTTACGCCCGTGATAGCCACCAATGTGAACATTTAAATCTGTAGAATTCGAACCTAGCCAATTGTCTAATTTAAATCCTCCACCTATAGCAAGATATACACGTGACGTTTTATTTGTTTCTTTAAAAGATAACACATCATCTTTACCTAAAAGGTATAGTTTATAAGGTTTTACTCGCAGGTTTTGTGTATAAGCTTCAAAATTTTGACCTGTTAATGCAATTAAAGTAGGTTCGGTGAATCGAATTTTCGCCATAATATGTGTCATTTCAAGTGTTGCTTCATTCTTGTCATTAGCGACAAGACGATTTGCTATTTCATGACCTAGCGTGTCTAAAGCTCCACACGGAATAACACCTGCATATTCATATCCATGACGCCCGAAATCTTGAAAGCTACTAAACAATCCGGCTTTTTCTATTATGATTGACATGGTTTAAATTCTCCTAATTCAATATCTTTGCGTTTTTCTGGTTTGAAAGTGACATTATCTCCTAATTTTAGCAGTGTAAAATCTTCTTGTTCAGGGGTAAATAACGTCATAGGCGTGTACCCTATCACTAACCAATCATTATATGTATCAGTTGTAACAATCCCACATTTTTTTCCTTCAATAATAACTGAACCTGCAGTAACAAGTTTCTTCTTATTACTTGTATGATTAACATACAATGCTTCATTCATTCCAGTTAAATATGGAAAGCCAGGAGCATAGCCCATCATAGAGACAAAGTAAGCATTATCAGAATGTAATTGAATAAATTCATCTTTTGTTAATTTGTAATACTCTAGCAAGTCCTGTAAATCGGGACCAAATTCATCACCATAAATAATAGGAATTTCATAGGTCGTGCTCTCATCTTTGTTCATTTCTAATTGTTTTATTTCTTCTTGTATAGATGTTACTAATGCCTTCATATATTGAAAAGGTGAAGTAATATTATGATGTTTAATCATATCTCGAGCATCATAGCAAATCATCATATCTGATTCAGTAGGAACAATTTCAGTTATAAATGGTAAATCTTTCTTTAATAAATGATTACGTACTGCGATTAACTCAGTTGTTACATTTTTAGATACTTCTTTTTCAACCGCAATTACAATTGCTTGATCTCCCTGACTATAAATCTTCATAACTCCACCTCAAAATAATTATATTTAGTGATGATAAAATATATTTAGAAAATCAACCACATAAGGAATGATTGAATTAATTAAAAAATAAATGAATACACATTGAATTAAAACGGTAACGGTTGCCACAATACGTGCCTTAATGAGTGCATTATTATTTAAATATCGATCTGCTAAATATTTACTTATCACATTTAAAATCACAATAATTACAATCCATAATATTGCCATAATTCACTCCGTTAGTTCGTTTTTATCAATAAATACGCATATACTTCCAATATTATTTTATAGATAAATAGACACATCGGCAACCTCTCGTAAACTATTTAGTAAATAGATACGTACCTGCTGATTATTTAATTTCTCGCTGAGTTCTGTTTTAGTATAATTTTTGATTGAAAGTTTTCCTTCATCTATAAGAGATTGACGCATGCACCCCAATAAAAAGTCGTTGTCATAACTCGGCGTATAGTATGTACCATCTTCCTCTATCATGATATTACCAATATCAAATTCCAGAATTTTACCTTTTTCATCATATAATAATATTAAATCTGTCTCATGATTGTGTGCTAAATGCTGGCGTTCTGTAGTTTTGTTAATGATATATCGTTCGTTATAATGCGTTTGAACTTGCTGAAATTTAGCCGTAAACAGCGACTTTTGAGATAAAGGTTTAATTACATAATTCATATCGCCAGTTTTATCTATTTCTATTTTAAGCCGGAACGTGCCCTGTTGATGATTTTTTATAACCTCTTTTACAAGATGTAACCAGTTCTCCTTTGAAAAGGCATAACCCAAACGTCCACATGATTGTTGTATTCGATTAATATGATATTGAAGTCTTGGAATTTCACCATTTTCCAGACGCATCGTTTCAAACAAGTTCATTTATAACACCTCCAATATCTTTGTTTTATCTCGAAACTCTTGTACTTCTTTTTCAGGTATAGAATCAATTGTAATACCTGCACCTACACCGTAATGAACTTTCTCATTTCGATACTCAAGCGTTCTAATTGGAATATTAAATATCATTTTATCATCCGGAGATAATAATCCAATTGTGCCACAATAAATATATCTAGGATTAGACTCAAGCGCTTTAATGTATGACATCGTATTAAGTTTCGGTGCGCCCGTAATGGAACCACATGGAAACAGCGCTTTTAAAATATCAGTCAAACTCGTTTCGGCTTCTAATCGACCCGAGACCATACTCGTCATTTGATAAACAGTCTTATAACTTTCTATAAAGAATGGCTTATTAACGTGTATAGTTCCTGGCTTAGAAATTCTAGAAATATCATTACGCAATAAATCAACAATCATTACATTTTCAGCACGATCTTTAAGAGAGTTCTTCAATATGTCATAATTCATCAAATCTTCATCTTTATTAATACTACGTGGCATTGTCCCTTTCATCGGTTTACTTACGACTACATTTTCTTGGTTATTAAATGCCCCTTTTTGAAAGAATAATTCAGGAGAAATTGAGGCAACTTTAATCTCTTCTAAATCTAATAATGCAGTATAACCACCATTATTTGTCTGAGTTAAATAATAATATAAATCAGAGATTGGGTAATGGATATCACTAACTAAACGTGTTGTATAGTTCACTTGATACGTTTCTCCATCAGTGATTGCGTCTTGAACTTGTTTAATCTTATCTTGCATTTCTGCATCACTCTCCAAAAAGCGAAACTTATGTTTAGGTATGTAGCTTTGTGAAAGATTGTTAGACAGATGTTTAGCCATATTAGGATTGAAACTATATGCAAGAGCTATGACTTGATTATTATCCAATTCATGCGTAGCCATTTCTTGATTAAAAAATTTTGCCGCTTCATATGTAAGATAAAGTGCTACGTAACGTCCGTTTGATTGTTCATCTTGAGCAAAGCGAACCACTGCACCGATGTCATTCAAAGTGTAAGCCACCTTTTTAGAGGCATACGTGTCAAAATTCAATGCTACTGTTTCAAAATGGTCAGGTGTCGTATAGTATCGATAATTAAATGCGATTTTCATAGTCTATCTCCACCTTTTCTAAAAATAGTCGTATCTGTTCATGACCATATTCACTTAAAATAGATTCAGGATGATACTGAACGCCATAAATAGGATATTTATTATGTTCAAAAGCCATTATAATCCCCTCTTCGTTATAAGCTGTCATATTTAAAACGGTAGGAATATGATTTTTATCTGCAATGAGTGAATGATATCTCATTACTTCAAACGATTGAGGTAGTCCTTTAAATAGTCCAGTTCCTCTATGAGTTAATGTTGTGGTATGACCGTGAACCGGCTTTAATCCATGAATAATTGTACCTCCATAATATTCATAAATAAATTGGAAACCTAAACAGACACCTAATATAGGAATTCCACCCTCAAATTGATTCATAATTTCAGTTAAAATTGGATAGTCACTAGGTTTACCTGGACCTGGCGAGATGACAATTGCCTCTACGTTAGATGACCTTAATAAATCAACGGAAACGTCATCTACCTCGTATACAACTATCTCTTTATCAGTTTCTGTCTTAAAATAATCTATTAAATTATATGTAAATGAATCTTTATTATCTATAACTATAATCATTTATGTCGCTCCAACTCTATGTTAAATAACTTCATCTATAACCTTATTATAATTAATAATTATTTGGAAATGTAAGGGTTTACTATTTATATTGCTTTAAAATATAGCTTGATTTTAAGAAGTGAATATATTACGCTAACTAGCGTACTAAAAACTCAAAAGAGGTTCCTAGCTGAAACCCTCTATAAAAAACTAGACAATAATCGAAATATTTAGTTTGAAGGTAACATTACTTTTATATAACTAATTGAAATGTTTCTAAGTCTATCTTTTTTATAGAGATAGACTTTTTTATGTTCTCATGGCTAGGTTAGAGACGGCATAAAGTATGATCTAATCTTTTCAAAAAAGGAGAATATTCATGACAAATCAAAATTTAAACAAGGACAAAGCCATTGTAGTATTTAGCGGAGGGCAAGATAGCACAACGTGTTTATTTTACGCTAAAAAACATTTTAAAGATGTTGAATTGGTAACATTTAATTACGGTCAACGACATGATGCAGAAATTGAAGTTGCTACACGCATCGCAAAAGAGCAAAATTTAAAACATCATATTTTAGATATGTCACTATTATCACAATTAACTCCAAACGCCTTAACACAACATGATATGGACATTGAAACTGGTGAAGACGGTATTCCAAACACGTTTGTACCAGCACGTAATTTATTATTCTTATCATTTGCTGGTGCATTAGCTTATCAACGCAATGCCAAACATATTATTACCGGGGTTTGTGAAACGGACTTTTCAGGTTATCCAGACTGTCGTGATAGCTTTATTAAATCAATGAATGTAACGCTTAGTTTATCTATGGATAAAGACTTTGTTATTCATACCCCTTTAATGTGGTTAGACAAAGCACAGACATGGGAACTTAGTGACGAATTAGGTGTTCTAGATTATATTCGACACAATACACTTACATGCTATAACGGTGTTATTGGTGATGGTTGTGGAGAATGTCCAGCATGTCAATTAAGACAACGTGGTCTACAACATTATTTAGAAATAAAAGGAGCGAATTAAAATGATTCAACAACTTTATCCGTCAGTTACCCACCCCTATAGTTTTGAACTTAATAAAGATTTTAATTTTTCAGCTGCGCATTACATTCCAAGTGAAGATGCCGGTAAATGTATGAGAACACATGGACATACTTACTTTGTTAATTTAACAATTGCAGGGGATAAACTCGATCATAATGGTTTCTTAATCAATTTTAGTGATTTAAAAAAACTAATCCACGACCAATTCGATCACTACTTATTAAATGATTTACCTCAACTTAAAGATAAGAGTCCTTCAACTGAAGTTGTAGCTCAAACAATATATAAAATGGTCCAAACTCATCTACAAAACTGTGATAATCAACCTCAATGTGTTCAAGTTTATCTACGTGAAACGCCGACTAGTTATGTCGTATATCGCCCAAAGGAGTATAAATAATGGCTGCTAAAATTCCAGTACTAGAAATTTTTGGACCTACGATTCAAGGTGAAGGACGTGTTATAGGTCGCAAAACGATGTTTGTTAGAACTGCAGGCTGTGATTATCGTTGTAGTTGGTGTGACTCTGCTTTCACTTGGGATGGAAGTGCTAAAGAAGACATTCAGTTAATGACAGCTGAAGAAATATATAATCAACTGAAAAAAATCGGCGGTGACCGTTTTGATCACGTTACGATATCTGGAGGTAACCCAGCACTAATTAAAGGTATACAAGATTTAGTGGATTTATTTGAAGAAAAACAGATATACACTGCTTTAGAAACTCAAGGAAGTAAATTCCAACCATGGATGAGACAAATTAACGATTTAACTATAAGTCCTAAACCACCAAGCTCCAATATGAAAACTAACATTGACATATTAGATAGTGTAATCGAACAATGCATTGAATCAACGCTTAATTTAAAGGTAGTTATTTTTGATGATGATGATTACGAATTCGCCAAAATGATACATCACCGATACCCAAACATTCCTTTTTACTTACAAGTAGGTAACCCCTACCTAGATGATGATGTTGACAACCATACAGAGAAACTTTTGAGTCGTTATGAAGCATTGGTTGATAGAGTGATGGCTAGTAATGATATGAACCAAGTTTATGTTTTACCACAGTTGCATACGTTACTGTGGAGTAACAAAAAAGGTGTTTAATAATTACTTTATAAATGAAAAATATTTTTTAAGTGTTTTGAAATGATTAAGTTTGTTTTAATTGGTATAATGTTCTAATGAACTATGTGAGATAGGAGTACAGCATGATTATATATGTATTGATTAATATCGCCGTAGTGCTTGGTGTACTCGGCTTTGACTTATATAAGCACCAATTCAAGCAACTTAAATTTAGCTCCGTATTAATAGCAATAACGATTAACGCTTTAATTAATGCTATCGTCATCGACAAATTTAATTTTATAACATTATGCTCAATCGCTTTTTTTATATGTTGGTTGGGACTTCAATATTACTTGAATCATCAACACTATACACTTATTATTTATGAGTATAAATCGATTGCCTTGATATTTTCTATCATAATAAGTTGCTCATTATTTATTACCTATGAATCAAGTGATCAATCCATTTACATGTCTGTTCCATACTTAGCGCCAACAATATTCTTAATAGGTGCTAGTGCGATATTTTTAGGTACTTTCTCTAGAGGAGAACTTGGAATTTTTAAATTTATAAAAAAGCTTAAATTTCCAATTACTATAGGCTATATGCTTATTATAATTTCGATTGTATTATTAACTATTTTGACACCATTCTGGTATATCTTCTTAATCATTTATATTCTTTTAGGTATCTATCTAGCATGGCAACTTAAAAATACTAATTTAAAACATCATATAGAAAATAATTAAACGCTTGAAGTTTCATCATTTAAAACTTCAAGCGTTTATTTTGATTTTTATTAATGTACTTTTTCTTTCTCTTGCTCTACTACTTTGAGATCGTGCGTTGGTTCTTTTAAATTTGATGCTTGCACAATATATTTAGGTCGTTGCTTAACTTCATAGTAAATTCGTCCAATATATTCACCTACTACACCAATAGAAATCAATTGAATTCCGCCAATAAGTAATACCGCAGCTATCGTTGTAAAATAACCAGGATTATTAATGCCATTGACCATTATACCTATCAGCAGATACAAGATATAAACGATACTTAAACTGAATATCGTCATTCCTAGATAAATCATCGCACGTAAAGGTTTATTATTAAATGAAATTAGCCCATCAATACCATAATTTAATAATTTAGTGAATGTCCATTTAGAATGACCCGCTTCTCGTTCTACATTTTGATATGTAAAGATTTTAGTATTATAACCAATCCATTCAAATAAACCTTTTGAAAAGCGATTATATTCTTTAAGAGAAGCCATTGCTTTAACTGCACGCTGACTCAATAATCTAAAGTCACCGACACCATCTATGAATTCAATGTCTTCGACAAAGCTATTTATCAATTTATAATATAACTTAGTCATTGACTTACGGGCTATGTTCTCTCCTGTTCGATCTCGCTTAGCAATAACTTGGTCATACCCTTCTTGGAATCCTTCTATCATTTGTGGAATGAATTCTGGTGGATGCTGTAAATCTCCATCTACCATCACCACAGCGTCACATTTCACACTATGTTGAAAACCAGCTATCATTGCTGATTCTTTACCAAAATTTCGGCTGAAAGAAATATATTTAACATGCAGATCTAAGCTTGCTAAATGTTGAACATGGTCGATTGTGTTATCTTTACTACCATCGTCGACAAATAAAAGGTCATAATCATACCCTTTGTCCAAGCTATCTTTCATCAAAATTTCAGTCAATTTGTCGTAAGTTTTTGTTACGACTTCACCTTCGTTAAAACAAGGCACAATGACTCTGATTTTCATTAAATTACATCCTTTTCATCATTCTTAGTACTATTTTATCAATAAAATAAATAACTATTCTACTAAAAACTATGTAATTAACAAATAATTAATAAAAATTAAATAAAAAATATACAATCATTCTATAATTTTCAATGTCTGATTCCATTTAATAGAAACCAATTTATTTTAAATCACCTATACTCACTTCATCAGGATCTTTACCTTGACGCGCATTGCGATTTAAACTATCTATTTCAGCTATTTCTGTTAGTTCTAGGTTGAAATCAAATATATCATGATTTTCTCTTATACGTGATGGTGTTTTAGATTTTGGAATGACAACACGATTATGTGCCACGTGCCAACGTAATACGATTTGCGCTGGTGTTTTATCATACGCTTTTGCTAGTTTTGTTATAGTAGGATCGTCTAACAATCCTCTGTTTCTCATTAATGGCATCCATGCAGTAACTACTATATCATGCTTATCACAGAAATCTTGGACTTCTTGTTGATTAAAGTAAGGATGTACTTCAATTTGATTAACTTGAGGTACAATATTAGTTTCACGCATTAATTTTTCTAAGTGATGCACTTTGAAGTTACATACTCCAATTGCTTTTATTTTACCTTCTTCATATAATTTTTCTAATGCCTTATATGTTTCAATATAAAGTTCATTTTTTTCGCAAGGCCAGTGAATTAAATATAAATCGATATATTCTAAACCTAAATTATTTAATGAGCGATTAAAATATTCAAGTGTACTATCATAACCTTGATGGTCGTTCCATAGTTTAGTTGTAATAAACAAGTCTTCACGAGGCACTCCACTATTTTTTAGTGCTTTACCGAGTGCTTTTTCATTGTTATAAAAATATGCTGTATCAAATGCACGATAACCATCATCTAATGCAGCTTGAATCGCTGTTTCCATTTCTTCATCTGTAACCTTATAGACACCTAAGCCAAGTCTCGGCATCGGATAACCATTGTTTAAAATTTGTGTGTCATTTACCATAATATATTCTCCTAACGTTCTTGATAATTTTTAATCTATTAATAATTAGGATAACTCTAATCGAGTGTATTGAACAATTAAAAGGACTGGGACTGAATTCTTTAGAATTCGTTGTCCCAGCCCTCAAAATTGAAAAGAACTGAGAAACACTTCATTTAGAGCGCCTTCTCAGCTCAGTCAGCTTATGCAAATTTGCGATATAGCTTTGTATAATATTAATTCATCCAATACTCTTTAAATTATTCACGACTTTCATCGCTATTATCTTTTTTATCTTCACTTTCATCTTCGACTTTACCGAATGTTAGTCTATTATCGATGAACTCATATTTAAGTACAACCCAAACTAGTTGATGATTGTCCATTTCAGACACAATCCAACGATCATATTGCGTATCGATATGATCTTCAACTTGTAAATTAGTGTTGTGGGCTTGGAGCCAACCACCTATTGTATCAATGTCTTCTGAATCTTCAAATTCAATGTTGAATTTTTCATTGAGGTCATCAAGAAGGACACGTCCATTAATCTGATACGTATCTTCACCAAGTTTAACGATGTCATTTACTTCATCATCATCAAACTCATCACGTATTTCACCGACAATTTCTTCAAGAATATCTTCCATTGTTAAAATACCAGCTGTGCCACCGTACTCATCAATAATTAAACTGATATGTACGTGTTCACGTTGCATTCTAACTAACGCATCACTAATGGGAGTTGTCTCTGAAATCATTGGTAATTCATGGATATAATTATTGATTTTGATAGGTTTCCCAGAAGCATACTCTGTTAAGAATTCTTTAACGTTAATGAAACCTTTAATATGGTCTTTGTCTCCATCCTCAGTAATGGGGTAACGTGTAAATTGATGTTCTTTAATCGTCTCTAATAATTCGTCAACATTAAATGGTTCATTTAAAGTCACCATCTGAGTACGTGGTACCATGATATCTTTTGCATGTCTCTCATCAAATGAAAAGATATTTTGCATATAGTTTAATTCTGTTTGGTTGATTTCTCCACCATTATAACTGTTGTTAATAATGATCTTAATTTCCTCTTCTGACATAGCATCAGTTTGAGCGTCTGGATCAACACCCAACATTCTAATTATCACACGTGCTGAACCATTCATTAACCAAATCAAAGGTTTCATTATATTACCGAAATAGTACAATGGTCTAGCGTAAGTTAGGGCTAATTTTTCTGTATGTTGAATTGCTATAGATTTCGGTGCTAATTCACCTAATACTACATGTAAGTAAGTCACTACGATGAATGAAATTACAAATGAGATTGTTGTAGTTAATGCATCAGGTAACTGTAATAAGTTAAATAGAGGATGCAACAATTTTTCAAATGTTGGTTCCCCTAACCAACCTAATCCTAATGAAGTAACTGTAATACCTAATTGACAGGCTGATAAATAATAGTCAAGATTCGCAATCATCTTTTTGACAATTTTAGCGCTACGATTACCTTCTTCAGCTAATTGTTCAATACGCGTTGAACGTACTTTAACTAATGCAAATTCTGAACCTACGAATACTGTTGTTAATGCTATTAATAGAAAAAATATTACTAAATTTATTAAGGTCACTGTATCCAATTAATTCCCTATTCCTAGGGATTCACCTCCAAATAAATGTGTCCCATATGGGTAACACGAATTTAATTCGTAATGTACTTTGACGATATAAACACATGTTAAGACCTTCCCATTGCGACACCCCCGAAAAAATGTATTACTTTTATTTTATCATATATTAATTACCAATAGTTGATTGTAACGCTTTTGATTAAAAAGTTACAACTTATCATTTAAAACTAATATTGCGTAATAGTCAAGAGAGGACTACACTAAAGCGCTTGGAAGTCACAAAGCATAAATTCTTTATCACTAAAACGCTTTTCTTCCTATGACATACTCTCATATGTCTACCCATTTTTACATATTTTAATGACTCTATATCAATTTGAAATGATAATGTTTTATTATCACTGTAATTTATGACTAAGACAAAAATGAAGTAAGACATAATTCATAATGAATTCATTATCTTGTCTTAATCTTGATAATATAGACTCCTCGTCTAGTTATGAAGAATAAATTAAAGTATTAAAAAATCTCTTGCCCAATTATTAGGGCAAGAGATTTTTATTTCTATTCATCCATAGCTTTTGAAGCTTCAATTTCGTTTTTAGTTACTTTTGGTTTCAATAAACCATACATAATTGCTGAAACAAGAGTACCTACAATTAAAGCAATTAATGTTTGTAAGATATGACTAAAGTCAGTCGCTGCAATAACAATGATACCACCGTGTGGTGCATTGATTCTTGAACCTAATGCTAATGCAATTGCACCACCTACACCTGAACCTACCATCATTGATGGGATCACACGTAATGGGTCAGCTGCAGCAAATGGAATTGCACCCTCAGTGATGAATGATAAGCCCATCACATAGTTTGGCACGATAGAACCACGTTGTTCTTTAGTGAATTTACGTTTAAAGAATATCATTGCTGTTGCGATTGCTAATGGTGGAATCATACCGCCTACCATTGCTGCTGTAATTGGTGCGGCATTTCCTTCTGTCAATGCTGCTGTGGCGAATACATATGCTGCTTTGTTAAATGGTCCACCCATATCGATAGCCATCATTGCACCGATAACTAAACCAAGTAATACAATATTTGAACCTGATAAGCTATTTAATCCATTTAATAATAAGTTATTTAACCATGCTGCTGGCGGGTTAAATGCATAAATCATTAATAAACCAGTGATAGTTACACTTAATAATGGATAAATTAACGTTGGTTTTAAACCTTCAACTGCTTGTGGTAAGCCACGTGTAATATATTTAATACCTTGTGTTAAGTAACCTGCTAAGAAACCTGCAATAATACCACCGATAAATCCAGAACCACCAGAAATTGCTAACATACCGCCAACTAAACCAGCTGCGAAACCTGGTTTATCTGCAATACTACGAGCGATGAAACCTGATAAGATTGGAATGATTAAGGCAAAGGCACTCTTATTACCTATATTCCATAATTGTTCTGCAAAAGCGTTGTGCTCAGAGCTTTTAGGGTCAAATGAGTTAGCCCCGAATAAGAATACAATAGCCATCAAGATACCACCAGCAATTACTAAAGGTAGCATATTTGATACACCGTTCATTAAGTGTTTATAGAACGCTTTACCAAAGCTTTGTTTCTCATTACTTTCACTATCTGTAGATTTAGAGTTACCACCACGTGCTACAAATGGTTTACGACTTGTATCAAGTACTGTGTTAATAAGTTCTTCTGGTCGTTTGATACCATCAGCAACTGGTACTTCAACTACGTTTTTACCGTCGAAACGATCTGTTTCAACATGAACATCTGCAGCTATGATAACACCTGTCGCACGTTCGATGTCTTGTTGAGTTAAATGTTTTTTAATACCGCCTGAACCATTTGTTTCAACTTTCATTTTAACGCCCATTTTATCGGCTTGTTTTTTCAATGCATCGCGAGCCATATAAGTATGTGCGATACCTGTAGGACATGCTGTAACAGCTAATACATAAGGCTCATTAGTATCTGTCGTATTTGCAGAACCACTTGTCGCACCAGCGGTCGCTGCCTCTTGTTCTTGTACTTCTTTTTCCTCTTCTTTAGTTGCTTCATCATCCGCATTATCAATAATTTGAAGCACTTCTTCAGGAGAGTTAGCATGTAGTAAGCTTTCTCTCACTTTATCATCCATTAAAATACCAGATAATTTAGCTAGTGCATCTAAGTGTGTTTGTGCGCCACCTTCTGGAGCAGCAATCATAAAGAATAAATGTGCTGGTTGACCGTCTAAACTTTGGTAATCCACACCTTCCTTAGATTTACCAAAAGCAATGGCTGGAGATTTTACTGCTGCTACTTTTGCATGAGGAATAGCAATTCCTTCTCCAATACCTGTTGTACTTTGTGATTCACGATTATGGATTGCTTCTTTAAATTGAGCAATATCACTTAACTTGCCAGCTTTATCTAATTGATTCACTAATTTATCAATGACACCATTTTTATCAGACGCTGATAAATCCATAGCAATTGTATCTTTTGTTAGTAATTCTGTTATTCTCATTAATTTTACTCCCCATCAAGTACTGTAATAGTAACCTGTGATTTAATTTTTTCTATATCTTCTATTGTCGCTAAATCTTCAGTAAATGCTGTTGCTGTCCCAGAAGCAACAGCTTGTTGAAATGCATCTTCAAGTGATAATCCGGATTCAAGACCTGCCACCATACCAGCAACAGTGCTATCTCCTGAACCAACCGTATTAACAACTTGTCCTTTAGGATTTTGAGCTTTTATACTACGTGCTTTATCTATATAAATTGCACCATCTCCACCTAAAGATATAATGACTGATTGTGCACCTTCTTTTAATATTTCACGACCATACTTAACAACATCTTGGTCGCTCTCAACAGTCATATCAAACATTTCTTCTAATTCATCTTTATTAGGTTTAATAAATAATGGTTGATATTTTAGCACTGTGTTAACTAAATCTTTTTCAGCATCAACCACCAATTTTGCACCTGTGCTTTGAGTTATTTCTGCAATTTGAGCATACGCATCACTTGGAATACTCTTAGGTACACTACCAGCAACAATGACTGTATCTTCCTTTGTTGTCTGTTTAATTTGATTTAATAATGCTAGGAATTGGTCATCAGTAATAGACGGTCCAGGTGCATTAATTTCAGTTTCGTCACCAGATTTAAGTTTTACATTAATACGTGTATCATCATCAACTTTAATAAAGTCCGTTTTAATTTGACTTTCTTCTAATGTCTGAGCTATAAATTCTCCAGGAAAACCTCCAGCAAATCCTAATGCTGTAGATGATACACCTAGTGTTTTTAAAACACGAGATACATTGATACCTTTTCCACCTGCAAATTTATAAGTAGATGTCGCTCTATTTAACCCTTTTATTTCAAATCCATTAGTAAACATAATGTAGTCAATAGATGGATTGAATGTTACTGTATAAATCATGATTAACCTCCTATAAACACGTACTTCTCTTTATATTGTTCAAAATGTGAAAGTTCTATTGTTTGCTTTGAAACCACCATTTCAACATGGTTTTGACTAATTGGCACATGTGCAAAATAAACTTCATCTATTTTTGAATGATCAAGTAAAACATATGATTGATTTGCTTGTTCCATGGCCTTCTCTTTTATTAGTGCCTCTTTTTCATCTGGTGTCGTAAGACCATATTTTAAATCTAAACCATTCATTCCTAAAAAAGCCTTATCAAAACAATAACGACTCAAGGTATCAAGTGCACTAGCACCTACTGTGGCAAATGTTGTTTCTTTAACCTGTCCACCTATCATCAAAGTTTTGATGCCTTGGTTAAGTAACTTTTCAACATGTGTTAATCCATTTGTAACCACTACAATATTTTGTGCTTTAATGAATGGAATCATTTCAATCGTTGATGAACCAGCATCCATAAAAATGCAGTCATTATCTTCGATGAGTTTTGCAGCAAATTGACCAATTACTCTTTTTTCTTTTAAATTTTGCGACAATTTATCCGACAGAATTGGTTCATTATTTCTATTACTATTTAATGTTGCTCCTCCATGAACTCTTTGAAGTCGACCTTGTTGTTGCAATTTCGATAAATCTCTTCTAACAGTTGAAGCGCTGCAACCTGTTCGCTCTATTAATTCTTGGAGTGTGAGAAAATCTTTTTTCTTTAATTCCTGAAGTATTAAGTCATGTCTTTTTTCAGAAATCATTTAACCACCCCGCTTCAACTCACATTATAATGTGTACGCTTACATTTTTCATTCACAAATTGTCAAAATCAATCAAAAACATTCATTTCGGTTTAAAAATTAACAGATATTACACAATTTGTCATCCCATTTGTAATATCTGTCACTATATTGCTATTTTTGAGTAATGTCTTCTACTTGTGCATTTGTCATTGAAACAAGATCCTCAAGTTGTAACACAATTTGAATTCCTCGTTGTCCACCACTCACGATAATTTTTTCGCGTAAAGAAGCAGATTGATCAATCGTAGTTGGAAATAAATGTTTCATACCTACTGGAGAACAACCACCTCGTATATAACCTGTTACTTGTTTCAAATTATCTAATGGCATTAGCTGTAATTTCTTTTCATTAACGACACTTGCCGCTGCTTTCATATCTAATGACTCACTGACTGGAACTACAAATACGAAATGATCATGTTCAGCATTTTCTAATACAAGTGTTTTAAAAACATCATGGACATTTTCACCGACTAATTCTGCAACGCGTTCACCATCCATATGCCCATCTTCCAATTCAAATGTTTTGACTTCATAATCTATTTTGGCTCTGTCTAACATACGCATCGCATTTGTTTTCTTATGTTTCATACACGTTCACCTCAAATTCATCTTTAACTATAATCTTACTACGTTTTCTATGAAAAATAAAAAGAGCGCTCTTCTCTATTATAAGAAAAGGCGCGCTCATTGTGCGTTATTAGATAAGGCTTCTATTTTACCCGTTTTATTTACTGCAATATTACTACTTTGTGATTGATGGTTTGGATTCAATTGATACGTAATATCTTGATTCGTTTCACCACTACGTTCTAAATTGACCACTTTACCATATTGATGATTCGTATAATTTTGAGCAATTATTCTACATTCTTCAGAAGAATATTCATGCTTATTACTATTTGCATTGTCATGGGAAGTGGAATCTATTTTATTATAGTGTGTTTCCATTTTGCGTTCATCGGCATTTTTCTCTGATGCTTTAGCTGTGTGACTTGTAGTAATATCTAACATTTTTTCAGTTGCAGAGACACTACTCACCTTTGAAAATGTAGAAATTGTCTGATGCACTCTAGCTAAGGCATTTTGGTTTGTAGCTATAAATAATAAGAAAGCTAGACATAACGATAAAATTACAGCCACCATACCTAAAAGTATGTTTTTTAAATTCATCTCCTTACCCACATTTCTCTCTAAATTTTTATTTATCTTAACATATATATAGAGTAAAAATAATTATGTAGACTGCAATTTAAAATAACTGTAATCTTTGTAATACTTCTATTAATAATCGACGCTATATTGTTACAATTTAACAACATAAATGTAAAAACAAGCAATGACATCGTCAATTTTTCAATTAAAAACGAATGATGTCATTGCCTATTCTATTTAATATTCATATTATCTCTTACTTATCTATTCTATGGTCTTTACTTCGTTGTGTGTTTTCGACGTCTCGTTGCTTGCAGTGCTTTTTCAACAAAAATAATCACGATACCGAACAACATAACTATGATTGCCATATATAAAGGAAATTCCACGTTAACATCAAATAAAGCGCCTGCTACTAATGGACCTACAAAGTTCCCCATACTAGTAAATGTGGAGTTTAATCCACCCGCAAAACCTTGACGATTACCTGCAATGTTAGAGAAGTAGTTCGTAAGTGCTGGACGAATCAAATCGAATCCAATGAACACGATAAAACTAATAAACATGATCGTCCAATAACTATGCGACAAGATTAATAAACCAAGTACAATCGCTGAATAGAGTAATGACCAGATAATAAAGGTTAATTCAGTCATGTATTTCATAAATTTGTCGAAGAAAAAGACTTGGAATACCGCTCCTGCTACGCCACCACCAACAATTGCGATTGAAATATCACGTGGTGTATAGTTGGCTTTCTCAGATGTATAAAGTGAGAATAATGTTTCAAATGCTGATAGACCAAATGCCAGTACTAATGTCAAAATAATTGGCGTAATAAATACTTTCCAGTTAATTTTTGTAAATACTTCCGGTTCGATTGAATGGAATCCTTCAGTTGTTTCTTTGCGTGGGTTATGAATTAATAATAAAGACATGATAAATGCTAATACACCTAAAGTTCCCGCAAAGTAAAATGGAGCTCGATGAGAGAATTCCGCTAAAAATCCGCCAATCCCTGGACCTAGAATAAAGCCTGAATTGATAATAGCTGACATGTACCCAAAGTTCTTGGCTTTGTCTTTAGCTGGTGAAATATCTGCAATCATACCAGTTACACCAGGCATTACCATTCCTGCACTAAAACCACCTAATATACGAGAAGCGATTAATACAGGAAAATGATGACCGATAGCGAATAGAAACTCCGATATGGCAAATAGAACTAGACCAATGCAAATAATTAATTTTTTTCCAAGTTTATCAGCCATCGTACCACCGAATGGTGAAATAATCATTTGAGATAAGGCAAACACTGCTACCAATATGCCTAAGTCGCTACCTTTTAGACCTAAATCTTTCAAGTAAACGGGGAGTACAGGTATTACCAATCCGATACCTACAAAGATTAAGAAAATATTGAAGTACAATGTAAATAATTGTTTTTTCATGATGACACCTCATTTCATTTTTTGTTTGGTAAATTTCATCATTTCATTGAAGATCAATTTTAATCACGCTTCTGATTAAATATAAATGAGCTACGTCTAATAACATAGTTGAAAATTACATAATATTAGGACATTGTATACTATTTAACTTCTATATTACAATAGTAAGATTTAAATTCTAAGCAATAAAACTTACTGGCTAGTATAATGTAGGTAACTTATCAAATTGAGGTGACGATGATGAAATATAATAAAGATGGTCAAACGTTTCTTTTAGTGCTAGACAAAGGTGAAGATATTGTAGAAGTCCTAACACAATTTGCTGTGGAGCAAGAAATGAAATTCGGTTCAGTTAGTGGTATAGGCGCATGTGACAACGTAACGTTGAATTTTTACAATTTAGACACTCAAAAATATGAAGCACGTGAAGTTAATGAAGCTTTAGAACTAACAAGTTTACTTGGCAATATTTCACATATTGATGATAAACCATTTGCGCATTTACATGGAACATTCGGAACACATGATTTCCAAACATTGAGTGGTCATTTAACGAAAGCTATTGTATCAGCTACGGCTGAAATAGTAATTCAAATGACTAACTTAGATGTTAATCGTACACATGATGAAGAAACTGGATTGAACTTATTAAGACCTTAATGCAATGTATAAATTAAATTAGCCCATAGATGACATATTTAGATATGCATCTATGGGTTATTATATGTATTCCTCATTTATTACATTAAAATAGCGTTTTATATCTTTAAATTTCTTTTGACTAGATAAACATAATGCTTAAATATTTGATTACCATTTAGGTAACCTTTATTATTAATCATTGACTAACTAAAATAAACTCTTATTTTTTCAAAGAAAGTAGTGTTTAAAATGACTTCGCGTTATATTGCCAGAATATATTTCATAATACTTTTCACATTCTCACTATTTGAAACACGTGTTTTTAATTTTATGAGTTTAAACCTCTTTTTAGCTTATATACCATTTGAGTTGTGTTTACTATTAAGATTATTTAAGCCAAGAAAAAAATATGAATGGCCACTATTTTTAATATTTGGTTTAATTTTTGTATTGCTAGTGCCTAATACGTTTTATATGCTAACGGATTTAATTCATTTAAATCAATTTACATTTGATTTTTATGTTCAATTAAATATTATGGAATGGCTGTATTTTACTTACCTATTATTAGGCGTCTTTTTAGCAATGTATTGTATGATTCTTATATTTATAAATTTGATGCATTTCACTTCAAACTTATGGCTAAATCGTACTCTAATTGTAGTGCTTATGTTCTTAAATGGTTTGGGTATTTATATGGGTCGTTTTTTGAGATTCCATACTGTTCATTTGATCACTGAACCTTTCACTATTATTCATCAGGTGATTGCATCTTTAAATACACAATCCATAACATTTATTTTACTTATGGTATTACTACAAACCGTAATCATTATATTCGTGAAAGGAGTGAGAGTGGCAAAATGATTTGGCACATTATGATTCTTCTAATCATTATTATTGCTTTACAACTCATTATTGGACATTTCTTTCATAAAAATGGTTTTAGTATGACACATAGTATTATCCTTATGTTATTACCACTTGGTATTGGTTTGTATCTCGTTCAAATTTTTTATTATGAACGCCGTTATCCTAAATGGGAAGTGCCATTAAATGTCAAACTACGATTAAAATATATGTATTTGGTTACTTTCTTAGAATACGTAGCCGTATATATATGCTTATTTGCCTTAAAATAACACTCAAAACCTTGGTGAAAGTAAGTGTTCACACACTTACGTAAGTAGTTCTAATATAGGTAATTAAACGTAGTTGAGTGCGGGGCCCCAACAAAGAGAATTTCTTAAAGAAATTCTACAAGCTAAGCAAGTTGGGGTGCGGGGCCCCAGCAAAGAGATTTTCAACAAGAAAATCTACAAGCTAAGCAAGCTGGGGTGTAATAAATTTTGGAAAATATTATTTCTGCCCCACTCCCTTCTAACAAAAGTAAATTGGAGTGAGACAACATTTAATTTGATTGCTATCTCACTCCAATTATTTTTTATATTTGTTTAAATACTGACATAACATGATCTCTTGCTTCTTTATGATCGACTAGTGGTTTTGGATAATCCTGACCTAGTTTAATACCTTCTTGTTCTAACTCCGCTTCATGTTTAATAGGTTCATGTAATAATTTAGGAGTAACATCATTTAACTGTGGTATAAACGTTTTAATGTATAAAGCATCTTTATCAAATCGTTCACTCTGACGACTTGGATTAAACATTCTAAAGTAAGGAACAGCATCTGTTCCTGTAGATGCAGACCATTGCCAACCATGTACATTTGATGCGGAATCAAAATCGATTAATTTTCTTCTAAAATAATCCTCACCCCAAGTCCAATCAATGAACAAATCTTTCGTTAAAAACTGTGAAACAACCATTCTCATACGATTATGCATAAATCCAGTTTGATTTAGTTCAGTCATTGCTGCGTCAACTATTGGAAAACCAGTATGTCCTTCACACCAACTTTTAAATTCATCCTTATTATACTCCCATTTAATGTCACGATATTTTTCATTAAATGCCTCATGAGCTGTGTTTGGATATTGTGTCATTAACACATAATAGAACTCTCTGAACATCAATTCTCGTATAAACTGTTCAATATTATGTTCGTCCTCTTCATAACGCTCTAACAATTGAGTAACAATTTGTTTAATGTCTATTATGCCATAAGCTAAAATGATACTTAACTGACTCGTTAAAACTTCAGGCAAATATTCACGATTGGTTTCATAATTTTGTATGTCTTGATCTATATAATCATTCCATTTTTTAATTGCTTTTGATTCTGAAAGGCCAAACTTCGAATAATCTTGGTTTAACTTTTGCTGAGATTTCACGAATAAATCAGACAAGTCCTTTAATTTATAGGCATAAGAGTCATGCTTTCTTAGTTTGGAACGATGTGCCTTATAAAAGCTGGTAAACACTTTGTATGGTTCCCCTTGTTTGTTCATCGTAGCGCTTGGTTTGAAATAGTGATTGGCACGCACTGTGGTAACTGTAATATTGTGCTTGTTAAAAGCCTTTTTTAAATGACGAATATCATAACTTTCTTGATGATAACTCATAATATCGCCAGCAACAATAACTTCATTGATAGATTTATCATCACAAAAATCTCCTAAATCACTATAGTCTAACAAGAAGGGTTCAATATCATACTGTCTTAAGTCATTTAGAAATGATTGCATTACACCAAAATAATAATTTGCTTTCATGTCTGTGTCATCTTCTTCGAATATTTCCTGTGGAATAATGAGGTAGCATTTCTCAATATCCTCTTTATTTTGATGAATATATTCAAATAATGGATTATTATTAATTCGGAAAACGCGATTTAGTATTACACCTATAGTCATCATTTCACTCCTGTTATTAAAGGTTCATTAACTTTACCCTTTTTCCAATAATTAAAATCAGAAACTTTATGTTTCGACCTAATGGAAAACCAAAGTCTTTAAACCAATCCTAACCATTTCCAATACGTCAAACTAAATATAATCACTAAGATATAGGCAATAACCGTTAGTGGTACACCTGTCTTTAGGAAGTCTTTAACTGTGAATGTACCCGTACCATAAGCAAGCATGTTTTGTGGTGCGCTAACGGGTAATAAGAAACCAAAGCTAATTACAAATTGTTGAATTAGAACAAATCCAATCGATTGATCACCTAAATGTAATGTAGCTGTAAGTGAAATAAATACTGGTATAAGCGCCGAAGATAAACTTGTTGCACTCGCAAACCCAAGATGAATCAAGATATTAAATAGTGTTATAAGAGCAATAGTAGCTATGAGTGGCATATGTTGTAACCCCATAAGCCCGAAGGTTTGGTCACTCAGCCACTGTGCAGCGCCTGTTTTTAATAGTACATTCCCTAGTGAAATCCCTACTCCAAATACTATAATTGTTCCCCAAGGTATTGTTTTTTCTACACCTTTCCATGTAATAACACCAACTTTAGGTGTTAACATAATTGCCAAAGCAATTAAAGTAATGGACGCAGAGTCTATAGGATGTAGAATCTTTTCAGTAGACCAGAAGAAAAGTAATAACACAGATATAATTATCAGACGCCATTCTCTAAAAGAGACTGGTCCTAATTTATCTAATTCTTCTTTGATCAGTTCTTTACCGCCTTCAATTTCTTTATGTTCAGGCGGCATCACTTTCATCATGATAAAGAATAACGCGATTGACATAAGGATAGACCATGGTGCAGCATATAAGAACCATTCTCCCCATGACACATCGTGTCCTAAGTTCTGATTAATAAAATTAGTAGCTACAATATTTTGAGCAGCCGCTGTTTTTATACCAATGTTCCAAATCGAAACAGCTTGGACTGCTGTAATAATTAAAAGTGATGCAAGTTTACTTTCCTTTGATACTTTGAATGCGGCAATCATACCTAATAAGATTGGTACAACTGCACCCGCTCTTGCAGTTGCTGAAGGAACAAAGAAAGCTAGTAAAATTGAAACTAAGATTGCACCGATAACAATATTACGTGTTTTATTACCTACAATTGATAGCACTAGTAAAGCCAAACGTTTATGTAATTGCGTCTCTTGCATCGCTGCTGCCAAAAATAATGCCGCTGCTACTAATGCAACCGCAGATGTCGAAAATCCACTAAAGGCATGCGTTAATGCATTTCCCGTGCCTAACCAATCTGTGCCAGATAATATTTTATCTCCCTCTTTTGGATTACCTAGTTTCTCTGATAGTTGTTGGACTGGACTAAATCCACAAATTAAAATGATTAAACCTAAAATCATTGTTGCTGATACTGGATACGTCACTGCTTCAGTTACCCACATAATAACGGCAAACGCTAAGATGGCAAGTGCTCCTTTTGCCATTATTGGTAACCCTGCTGGTGTTGGTAATAACAAGATAATTAATAAAATGGTAAAGCTTATAATAATCCATAATGGCTTATAACCACTTTTACTCTTTTTTTCCTTTTTATTTTTTAAAAGGTTGTTATTCTCCTGTGTAGCCTGCACTTTTTCCATAGTTACCACTCCCTTAATTCGTCAAATTCAGTATATCAAGAAAGCGCTTCAATGATGATGGAATGTGACAAAATACACAAAATATTCACTTTTCATATTATTTTAAGCATAAAAAAACTTTGTGATAACGTCTTACTGACTATCACAAAGTCTATGTCATTCTTAACAAAATTATTTAACCAAAAATTTCACGATTTAAGCCAAACACATATAATAGCGTAAAGAATGTAGCCGCACTCAAAACAGTCAAAATTAAAGATAAAATAAGTGTTCGTTTGAAGCGATTAATAAAAGCTATGAATAAAATACCTAAATTGTATGCAAAAAAGAGTCCGAATAAAGCCATTGTCACTTTAATGTTAGTATAAAATATATTAAACAATAGTACGATAATAGCAAAAACTGTATAAGGAATCGTAATACATCTAAATTCAAAACGAATTTGCTTCGTACGTTTATCCTCGTTATTCATGGTCAAACCCTCCTATTTTTATTATAAAACATAAAAAAGTAAACGCCTATGTCATAACTGTGACAAAACGATATTATGTGAATTGAATCATATCAAGTTGATTACGTAATCTATCTGTATCTAATGACTCTCCAATGATAACGATAGTCATCGGTACGTCTTTATCGATAATGCCATAATCAGGTAAGCCCATTGCATATTGAAATTCATATGTTACTTCTGGTAGATCTCTAAACTTCACAAATCCTTTTAAGCGAAGTACACTATCTGGCAAACGCATAATAAATTGATAAAATAACTGACGGTCTATTGCTGCTGTAAATGTATACTGCATCGACTGAATCCCATGATGATGTGTATGTTTATGCTGAATTTCATTATGTTGAATCACTTTACCATTGATTTGTTCATCGTTAAATTGACTATAAGTAGTAATAATTATAGGCGCTTGTGGATTGAGTTTATTTAAATTTTCTTTAACGTCGTTAAGTGCTTCTTCACCTATTAAATCAATTTTATTTAGTATTATCGTATCACTATAACGTAATTGTTCTTCTAATAACTGAGTTGTTGAAGGACTATAGACTTCTTTTTTAGTGAATCTTTGTGCATCTACAATACCAATAATTGTTGGTTCGTGAATATTTTTTATTATTGTAGGGTCTTGGCAAGCCGAATAAATCTCAAGGGGATGCGCTAAACCAGTTGCTTCTATAAGAATATGACTCGTATCTGTTTGATCAATCAACTGTTTTAATTGGTTAACTAAATCGTTATTTAAATCACAGCATACGCAGCCATTAATTAATGAATGAATAGAAACATCATTTCCAAGTAATAAACTATCAACGTCAAAAGATCCAAATTCATTCATTATAATTGTTATTTTCTCATCTTTTTTTAATAATTGCTCTATATAATGTTTTAGAAATGTAGTTTTACCACTTCCTAAAAAGCCATTTACGATTGTAATTGATATTTTTTCATTTTTATTATTTATCATTTTAAAATCTCTTTTCTTTTTAAAATTAATTTGAATATGATAATATATGTATTTATTTTAGATTACACTTGATTAAAATAGAAATATCTTCTAGAATTTAAACATACTTTAATTTTAGCATGGCATTGAGACGAAGTGTGTTGCAAGTTATATTTTATACAACATAGACGAAATTTAATCCGAAACATAGAGAGACGGATAGAATGTCTGGAGGAGAACTTTAATGTCTGAACAACATAATTTGAAAGAGCAACTCTGCTTTAGTTTGTACAATGCACAAAGACAAGTTAATCGCTACTATTCAAATAAAGTCTTTAAAAAGTACAATCTTACGTACCCACAATTTTTAGTGCTAAGTATTTTATGGGATGAATCTCCTGTAAATGTTAAAAAGGTAGTTACAGAACTAGCTTTAGATACTGGTACTGTATCACCTTTATTAAAAAGAATGGAACAAGTTGACCTCATCAAACGCGAACGATCTGAAGTTGATCAACGTGAAGTATTTATTCATCTTACTGAGAAAAGCGAAAAAATCAAACCTGAATTAAGCGATGCATCTCAAAAAGTCGCGAATGCTTCTTCTTTAAGTAATGATGAAGTACATGAACTCAATCGTCTATTGGGAAAAGTCATCAATGCTTTTACCGAGTCAAAGTAAAATGACATGCTAATACTAAGCCAATTAAAGTTATTCGTTTCGAATCAAATTACTATATATTTATCAATAACGAAAAACCTGAGTTATCTATAACAGATACCTCAGGTTTTTCGTTTTAAGGCAACGTATGCGTATATTTAAACATTGTCTAATTCATTTTTAATAAACGACTTAAATAATGGTTGCCATGACTTAGTTCATCATAACTCCCTTGCTCTTTAATCTGTCCATCAATAAGAACAACTATCTTGTCGAAATATGGCAGTAATTTTAAATCATGCGTTGCAATAACCAATGTTTCAACTTGTTCATCAATCAATTGCATCACTTGTTTAGTATTATCCTCATCTAATGCAGTCGTTGGTTCATCTAATAACCATATTGGGGAACCTTTTAGAAAAAGTCGACCTAATGCAATACGTTGCATCTCACCACCTGATAATGTATTTCCATCTAAAGTGATTGTTTTTTCTAAATCTAGATAGCCTAAATTGAGGCTCGTTAAGACACGTTGAATAACATTATCATTTTTACTAGAGAACATATTGTAACGTAACGTACCATCAAATAATTGTTGTGATTGTAAAAGAACATTAAGCTTTTCAAAGCGAATGTCTTCATCTAGTTGTGATATGTTCTGACCATCGAGAGAAACTTGTCCTTCATCGATATCGTACAAACCACTCATAATTTGTAACAATGTACTTTTACCTGAACCAGATGGTCCAACAATCGCTACTTTTTCCCCTTTCCCAACAGTTAAATTAATATTGGATAACGTTGGTAATTCTTGATGTTCATAACTAAAGGATACATTCCTAATATTGTAGACGTTACTCTGTTTTGTTACAAATGATTGCTTAGATTGATCTACTGGATATGATAGAACATCATTTAAACTATTTAACGCTTCATCTGTATCTGCTTTATAATATGCAAAGTTACTCATAGGCACTGTTTGTTCGAATAGAGTTAACATCATCAAAACAATACTCGTTAAATACACAACATTTAATTGTCCTTCTTTAACTTGAATAAATCCCAATGCTAAGGTAGCAAATATAGCGATCATTGCGATTATATTTAGCATATAATCATATAAAGTTAAAAATCTCGTTTCTTTCGATTGCATTTTGTCATACGATTCTAATGCGTTCATTAAATCTTCACGATAGGCTTCTGCATTGTTAAAACGATTTAACTCGGCATAGCCTTCTTTATAATCATAAAATTGGGTAATCGTAGTTTGTTGCTGTTGTTCAACTTGTTGCTTCAATTTACCTGCACGTTTGGCACTCAACCACGGTACAAGCCAAAGTGAACACAACATACTTATAATGATAACTATAGCATGCATAACACTAAAATATACCAATGTTACTGCTGCAATAATTGCTGTGAAACCAATGACAACCGGTGGATAATAGACTCTTAAATAGATGTTTTGTAAAGCTTCGACTTTGCTTATCATTTTAGTCAATAAATCAGCAGATGAATATTGGCGATATAAATTAGGTACTCTAGGGATTAATGTTTCTAAAAATTGAACCCGAACATCTCGTAACATTGTAAATGTCGTTTTATGTGATAGTAAACGCTCCTCGTATCTTGCAATCGCACGTATAAACCCGAATAACTTAACTGATACAACTAACACCATTAATGCATATAAAGGTGCGCCTAAAGCACTTTGAGTTACCATGTACCCACTTAAGAAGAACATTGCTAATGCAACGACACTCCCAATAACACCCGTCAATATTGCTAATATTAAATATTTGTCAGGTCGAAATCGAATTTGTGGTTTCACACTAAGTCACCACCCTTTTCAAGTCTTACAGAAATCGTTTGATCATCTTCAACTAAGTAACCATCTTTTATAAACAATCGTCGCGTTGCTTGACGAATCGTTGAATCGCGATGCGCAATCATAATCATCGTTACCCCTTCAAAATGTTGTGCGATAACTTGTTGAATAACAGTTTCAGTCTCTATATCCAGTCCAGTCGTAGGTTCATCAAAAACAACAATATCAGGATTCATCAATAATACCCTTGATAACTCAATACGACGCATTTGTCCGCCTGATAGCATTTCTCCACCTTCACCTATTCTGCTATGAATACCATTTTTTAGAGACATAACCTTTTCTTTTAGCCCAACCATCTCTAACACATGAAGAATTTGGTCGTCATCAACTTTTTTAAACATTGCTATGTTGTCTTTAATTGATGCTGAAAAAATATAAGGATTTTGACTGAGCATTCCAATTTGATTAACACATTTGTTAAAGGACACATGCCCACTCGTCGGACGTACTATTTGAGTAAGTAATTTGGATAAAGTCGTTTTACCTGCACCACTTGGTCCTACAATAGCTATATTTTCACCCTTATCTATCTTGAGCGATATATCACGAATGGCATAAGAAGGACTATTAGGATATTGGTAATTGACGTTGCGCATCTTAATAAGTGATTCTTGTTGCTCTTTTACTATTTCTCGATTAGTAAGCGGTGTATTTTCAGAATCTAAAAATTCAAAAACTACATCACTAGCACCCTCACTTTGTTTACCTGTGTGGAAAGCTTGTCCTAAATCTTTTATAGCATTATAAAATTCAGGAGCTAATATAATTGCAATAGCTGCAGTTTTAAAATCAATATTATGAAAAACAACAAGACTTAATGCTGCTTCTAATGCAACCAATCCAATACCAAGCATACTTATGAATTCGAGCATCAAACTTGATAAAAATGCACTCTTTAATATGCGCATCGTTAAATCTCGAAATTGTGTACTATCTTCGTATACTTGTTTTTTCGTGTGGGCTGTCTGTCTAAAAAGTTTAAGTGTAATCAGTCCCTTAGACACATTAAGAAAACGTTGGCTAAACTGATTTAAATACGTCATTTGATCTTTTGATTCATCACGTGTTTTAAGTCCAAAAATGATATAAAAAAGTGGAATAAACGGTGCTGTAACTATCATTATTAATGCAGTATTTAAATGGATAAAACACATTGCTATGATAATCATTAAAGGGATCATCATAGATTTAAAAACCTGTGGCAAATAATTTTTAAAAAACGGGGATAGTCCGTCTATTGTCTCTGTTAAAATATTAATTTGCGTTCCTGTAGCAATAGTTGATTCTTTCAAAACAACTTCTCGACGCAATTGATGTTTAACTTTGCCAGCTAACGTATCACCTAATCTTAAGTTAATCATATTCAATGTTGCTCTAAGAATTAAAACGATTAAGATGATAATCACTAATGAATTTACAGAACTCAAATGATTGTAAAGCACTCGATTTAAAAAACTCGCAATACTTATATTCTGAACCACTACTGTTATTGCTAAGAACATACTCACAATTCCCATAAATAATGGAAATACTTTATAATTAAGGACTAAATTCATTAGTTTTTTCACTTTATCTTCACCTAATTTATTATTATAAAAGGTTCTCAAATGTTTATCATTTAATATCTTTTAAAAAACAGTGACAATATAATGAACATAACATCTCATCCTTAAGTCCGTTGCGGTAAGTTACGTTATATCAGTAAATTAATAAAGGTACTGCGATATATTGTATATAAAATCAATTATTAGTTATCTCATTATTATTAGCGTTGATTTGATGCGTTATGATATTATAGAAAAGTGAATTTTGACAACAATATATTGAAAGACAACAATATTTTAAATTTTTAATAAAAGAAAGAGGTTACTTATGATTATTATCGAGTTTATCAAGGGCCTTATCTTAGGTATTGTCGAAGGTTTAACTGAATTTGCTCCAGTTTCATCTACAGGTCATATGATTCTAGTGGATGATATGTGGTTAAAATCGACTGAATTTCTAGGTCCTCATTCAGCTTTTACATTTAAAGTCGTAATTCAATTAGGTTCTGTTTTTGCTGCGGCATGGGTATTCCGTGAGCGTTATTTCGAAATGTTACATATTGGCAAATATAGAAACACTTCAATAAATGAAGAATTCCGTTCTAAACCACGTCGATTAAATTTACTACACGTATTAGTTGGTATGATTCCAGCTGGTATATTAGGTGTGTTATTCGACGATTTTATTGAAGCGCATTTATTTAGTGTTCCTACTGTAATGATTGGTTTATTCTTAGGTGCAATTTATATGATTATTGCAGACAAATATAGTAAAAAAGTTCAAAATCCTAAGTCAGTTGACCAAATCAGTTATGTTCAAGCATTCGTTATTGGTATCTCTCAAGCGGTAGCAATGTGGCCTGGTTTCAGTAGATCTGGCTCTACGATTTCAACAGGTGTCTTGATGAAGTTAGATCATAAGTCTGCTTCTGACTTTACCTTCATTATGGCTGTACCTATTATGCTAGCTGCAAGTGCACTATCATTAGTTAAAAACTATCAATATATTGAACTTGCACATATTCCATTTTACTTAATTGGATTCTTGGCTGCCTTTATTGTTGGCTTGATTGCAATCAAAACATTCTTACACTTAATTAATAAAGTTAAGTTAGTACCATTTGCAATTTATCGAATCGTATTGGTAATAATTATAGCCATTCTTTACTTCGGCTTTGGAATTGGTCAAGGCATTTCAGGTTAATTATAAATCAATCTAATAGTGGCTTTACGTCACATAACATCGTCAAAGATTTAATCTTTGGCGATTTTTTTAGTCAATTAACTGACTAAGACACACTCCTAACCTACCTAGTTTTACTTAAGTTAATATAAGGGTTCTAGCTAGTTCCTTCGTTTAGTATGATGTATCATAGGGTAATGAAGATAAATAGTAAATCTAATGGAGGCAACGAGTATGGACAAAAAGAAAATCATTAAAACGGCGATTAATGTTTTACCGATCATTATTGTGCCACTAGTAGTAGAACGTAAGCGTATTAAATCTCATCCTGAGGTACAAAAAGCAACTCATGCAACGTCAAATGCAGGACAAGCGATTGCGAATAAAGCAACAGGTGCAAAAGAGTATTTAGGAGATAAAAAACAAGAATTCGACAACAAACGTGAATTAAAGAAAATTGCAAAAGAAAATGACCCTGAATACATTCAGAAAAAAGGCGAAAAGTTAGCTAAGAAAAACTATAAAGAAGCTGACAAAATGAATAAAAAACTTCAAAAAAATATCGAACAACGTCATAAAGAAGAAGAAAAAGAGCGTGAAAAAAACGAAAAACAACGCATTAAAGACATGAAGAAAACTCAAAAATATCAAGAAAAAGTTGGTTTAACTCCTGGTAAACTTGATGATGAGACAGAGAAAAAAGGCGAAAAACTCGAGAAAGATAATAAAAAAGACGTTAATAAGCTAGATAAAAAGCTCCAAAAAAATATTGATAAACGTCATAAAGAAGAAGAGAAATTACAAAAGCAAGAAGAAAAAGCACGCATCAAAGAAATGAAAAAGTTCAAAGATCATGAAGCTGAAAGTGTTGTTACACAAAATAAAAATGAAGATAACAATAAGGCGTAACGCTTTATGACACGTGTAATCATTGATGGAGATGCTTGTCCAGTAGTTGATTCAGTAATTGAATTAACTAATGGGACAGGCATTTTTGTTACCATTTTACGCAGCTTTAGCCATTACTCAAATAAAGTGCTCCCAGATCACGTTGAAACAATTTATATTGATGATGGACCTGATGCTGTTGACTATAAAATTGTAAAGCTAGCTACACCAGAAGACATTGTAATAACTCAAGATTATGGACTTGCCAGTTTATTACTATCTAAAGTTAAGATTGTAATGCATCATAAAGGGCATTTGTATCGTTCAAGTAACATAGATATGTTATTACAACAACGTTATAATAATGCACAGATAAGAAAGCAAGGCGGTCGTCATAAAGGGCCTCCCCCTTTTTCAAAAGAAGATAAAAAACAATTTGAGCGTGCATTTAAATCAGTTATCAAACAACTGTAGGAGGAAGAATAATGAAGCGAATTGCAGTATATTGCGGTGCTAGTAAAGGTAAAGACCCCATTTATGTTAAAGAAGCATACGAACTTGGTAAATATATGGCTGAGCAAGGTTATGAATTAGTTTTTGGTGCAGGTTCTGTAGGTATTATGGGTGCAATTCAAGATGGTGTATTAGATCACGGTGGACATGCTATTGGTGTAATGCCTAAGATGTTAGATGAAAAAGAAATCACTAGTCAAAAAGTGAGCGAACTTATTCTTGTAGATTCAATGCATGAACGCAAACAAAAAATGGCGGAACTTGCAGATGCTTTTGTAATGGCCCCTGGTGGCGCTGGATCTCTTGAGGAATTTTTCGAGACTTATAGTTGGGCGCAAATTGGCATTCATGAAAAACCAATTGCCGTTTATAATTTAAATGGATTCTTCAATCCACTTCAACAACTTATAAATAGTATGATTGAAGAAGGATTTATTGATGAAAAATATAAACAATTAGCACCTTTATATAATTCTAAAGAAGATTTAATTAATGGGTTACTTAATTTTAAACCCTTAGGTATACGTACATACGATTAATTATAAAGCGACATGTTTTGGACTATTATATTTATAAAAGTGATTATTTATCACATAATATAACCATCCAATCTCATGTCGCTTTTAATCTTATATTGATAATTGTTTATAATAACGTACTTGTCTTTTTAACATATGATATTTGTTTAACTCTGGTAATTCAAAATGGTCATATAATGTCATGCCAATTTTTTCCATTACTTTTCTAGAAGGCAAATTATTTTCTGCAGTAAAGCTATAAATAGCTTCAATCCCCTTTTCTTTGGCAAATGCTAACACAGCTGTTGCACCTTCAGTGGCAAGTCCGTTACCCCATACTTCTGGAATAAGACGCCATCCAATTTCATATAGTGGTAATTCCTCAAATGGGTATTGGCTATCTTGAGGTATATAATTAACCCCAATAAAACCAAGCCATTCGCCAGTCTCTTTAAGTTCAACTGCAAATAAGCCTATACCGTTTTCTTTAATAATGTCATCCATTTTTTTCATATCTAATTCAGAACGTCGATAACTTAATAAACTTGGAAAATAGCGTCGCACTTGAGGATTAGCATTCATCTTTTGAAATGGCAATAAATCTTCTTGCTTCCAGTCTCGTAATTTAAGTCTTTCTGTTTCTATATATGTAGCCATTTTAAACACCCCATTTTAAAGAAATACATGAGTAAAAAAGTGCGATATGGATATAGACCATAGCACACTTTATCCGTCTTTAAATTTGATTGAGTAACTAATTAACCTCTAGATATATAACTAACGAGTTCAATGTGTACTGGAATCTCTTTTAAACGATCACGTTGATCTTTAGGTGCAACAAAAGTTGCATCTACAAAGTCATTACGATGGTTAAGTTTAAATGTAGCTACAAATGTGTCGGTATCAGATTCAAAGTTTGGTAAGTGTGCAACCACACGTTTGATTTCACCAGTAGAATCAACAATTGTACGTCCAGTAATATTTTCAATTTCACGTCCTAATTCAGGTAATGTGATTTCGCGACCTTCTAAAATGTGAAAATCTTGTTCATGCATGTGTCATCTCTCCAATATTATAGTTTATGATTAAACGTTTTATTATGTAGTTAAGCTTAATTTATACAATGATTAAAATGTGAATTGTAAATGATTTAAATTTAGTTTACCCTACATTCGTACATGTCAAACTTGACGTATGAGGCCGGCTAAATTTCCTTCATTATTTAAGTAATTTTATTAACGGCTACTTGATGTGTATCGTCTGAGCTACTTTGTTCACTTGTAGCATTTTCACCGCTATTTGATTGACCCTCTTGAGTATTACTAGATGGATTAGATTGCTGTGAATCACTACCGCCATTTGTCTTAGAAGTATTCGTTTCGTTACTTGACGTGTTATTTTCAGTGGTACTTTGGCTCTTAGACTGTTTGTATGTATCACTATCTGATGATTGATTTGAGTCACTACTATCACTTTCATCACTTTCCGAATCATCTTTAGCTGATTCTGTCGCAACTGAATCATCCACTTCTTTTTGAAGCTTTTCACGTTGGTCGTTAAGTTTCTCTTTTTGCTTTTCTAAGTCTTTCTTTTGATTTTTCAAATCATCATTTTCTTTTTGAAGTTCTTTAACATCTTTCTCCAATGATGCTCTTTCATCACTTTTACCGCAAGCAGACAACATAAGTGTCGCAGAAAGTAGAAGTATCAACCATTTTTTCATGCTTTTCTCCTTTATTACGAATGAGTAATATTATTTTAACATGAATTAAGAACCTATTCATTTGTTTACCTTAGGTCTTTACGCATTTTTACATGACTTATCGCATAACCATTCGCTTTATTGAACTCAATCATTGCATCATTTGTAGCATCAACCATACCTTCAATTGATTTAGCACCCATTTCAATCGCCCAATTTTCTAAAGCAATCTTTAGACGCTTAGCATGACCCAGTCCTCGAAAATGAGGGTTAGTGTATATCATCTCAGTGATTACTTTTTCTTGAACTGCCTCAAAATGCCCCCAAATAAACGAAATTAAGTGCCGTGTGTCTTCGCTCAATTCAATTAAAATTATTTCATTACTGTGCTTTAATCGTTGAATAATCATATCTTGACGTAATCCAATTGATAGATGTGTCGCATTGTAATGTATTTCTCGCTTTTCAATATAATATTCTTGTATCTTTGCGATGGATTCAATCCATTCCATATCTTTAACAGTTAGTTTTCGCATAATGACTTCCTTTATGTTATACATTATATTCTATATTTATCTATGGTATGATTATCCATATTTAACATATAATAATCTATTATTTTTAAAAATAAAATAAGTTTAGACGTTAAGGAGCTTAGTCAATGAAATCCACTGCGAAATTAGCACGTGAAAATAATGTAAAATCATTGCGCCTAAATAATACAGATAGAGAAATCTTTGAAAATTATATGACATACATCCGCGCTGATTTACGCGTCAATCCGCATGACAGTGAGGTAATGCTAAGTCGTATATTAAAAAGATTATTAGAAGCTGAGAATGAAGGTACGTTAGCATTAGAGTTTTTCGAACATAATCCAAAAGCACATGCTAAAAAAGAAATTAAATCATTGCCTAATGAAACGTTTCAAAATATATTTAAGTATATTTTCAGGAATTTTATTTTTTTAATTGGTATTTTTTGTTTCTTTAAAGGCTTTATTGGCTTTTTTATTGGTGGAGATAATAATGAAGTTTACTTGTATACATTTCCGATTAGTGTCATAGCAGGTTTATTTATTATTTTTATGTTTATATTAGTCATATTTAAGACGGTTCAACTTCAAAGTTTCAATAATTCACATTGGGTGTGGTTATTTAATTACACTATTATCGCTTTACTGTTAGTCGCTTTATTTTATGTCTTTTTTATTCCGCAATCATTTTTAGCTTTTGGTCCTTACATTCTTATTAGTAATTGGTCATTTATTATAATTTCAGCCATCATTACGCCGATTGCTTTTTATATACAACATCATTTTGTTAACAAGGATTCAAATACTATCTTATAATACGTTGTCACGATGAACTAAGACTTGTAAAGTAGCATTTTATAAAAATTAAAAAGGTTAAGCATCTATATCGTACGTGCGCAATGATGTTCTAAAAAGACGAATTGAAAACTCAAAGCCACTATGATATGAATGACTTAACCTTTTTTTAATTATCCTACTAAAAACACATCTATAAAGAACCAAATGATCATAATGAACATAATTAACGCTTGTGCAACCGAACTCGCTAAAAATGCTACTACAGATCCAATGCTTGCTTTAAGTGCTTTTCCAAAATCAAAATCTTGCACTAATTCTACAATGAGCACTGCTATAAAAGGTACGATGATAATACCGAATGGTGGAAGGACGAAGCACCCAACAATCACACCTATTAACGCAGCATATTCACCCAGTTTAGAACCGCCAAAGCGATTTACAAAGTATTTATTCATTAAAAAGTCAGATACTAAAATAAATACAGTGAACAAAATCATAGCTACATAAAATATCCATGATAACCCATCTTGAGAGAATCCAAATTGATAAATTAAGAATCCTACCCATAGCACAAGTACAGATGGAATAATAGGTTTAATTAAACCTACAAATGCTAAAACAAATGATAATAGTATTAATATCCATAAAACAACTTCCATTACTTAACTTTCACATCCGCTTCCGTATATTTTTGATCTTTCGTAAAGAATATCAATATCATTCCTATGAAAATAGATGTTGCTGAAACGAAGAAAACATTCTCCAATCCAACCCAATGGCTCATTGCACCACCTAATAAATTTCCTAACAACTGTCCAATCACCATTGCATTCGCAAATAATGTTGAAGCATAACCTGGGAAATCAGGTAAAATATCTTGGAAATAGCTAATACCTAATCCGAGTAAGATAGCTAAAAATAGTGCTAAGAAGATTTGTCCGATCATCATAGCATAGATATTTTCAAAAACACCAATACTAAAATAGAAGGCACCACCACTAACTCCACCTAAGATTAACAACGTTCGAGTAGCTAACTTAGCAGATAACATACCTAATATAACCATAAAGGGAACTTCTAAGCCGGCACATAAACTTGCTAGCGTTCCTACATATCCCTCTTGCTCCTTAAGATAATCTGTGACAAATAGCGGCATATTCATTGTGTACATCCATTGACCTATATGTAATAAAATAAATGCTATAAATGGAATAAATAGTGTTTTATCTTTAAGCATATTAGGCGCAGTCTTCTCAACATTGGCTGTACCACCAACTTGCTCTTTTGCTGATAAATTTAAATCTTTATAGAAGAAGATTTGTAAAACAAGTGTGAATAATAAAATAAAGACGGTGCCACCAAAAAGTCCAGCATATCCCATAAATTGAATTAAATACGCTCCGATTAACGGACCAAATAAGAAACCAAAAGAAAACATAGAGCGTAAAACAGTATTGGCAAATTTGGCATTATTTCTTGAAGATGAAACGTTAATGGATTCACGTGCAGATGCATATAATTGTGGCATTGCTGGAGCGAATAACCCTTGAAAAATAGCGTATACAATAATAAACAACCAAATATTATGAATATAAAAATAAATCGAGAAACTAATAGCCCCCATCATTAGTGCACTAATGATGAGTACTTTTCTATTAATGCTATGCGTATCTGAAAACCGAGCGACAATAGAATTGACTGTAAATTGACTCACTGCTGCTAGGGCAAGTAGAATACCGAATTGGTTAGTTGTCATCCCTAGTTCTTTAGTCGCGAATAAGACGAAGTAAGGTACTGTGATGGCAATCCCCATACCTAATAGCATCATATTCACAACGAATAATTTGTAGTTTTTTATATGCAACAATGCTGCAAACATTTTTCTACCTCTATTCTTATTTAATTACACGTTATCCTAATGATTAGCGAATAAAGTTAAGCATCAAAGTAACAAATGACTCAACTTGAGGGAGTTGTAACATGCTACTGTCATAACTCATAAATGTTGAGCGAATAAGTGGTTGATTGTCGATGTTTACCTTTTCAAATTCGAACATATTTTTATCTATATTTTTCATCATGATTTCTGGAAGAATCGTAACCCCTACACCACTTACTAACATTTCTTTGCATGTAGCAACTTGATCCACTGTTATCGTTGCGTGATAGTCTTGTCCAAGATTCTCATTATACCATTCTTTAATTTGATTAATATAGATAGGATCAGCTTGAAACTCTATGAAAGGTAATTTAGAAACCTCGCTCTTTCTTTCTTTTGGGTAGATAAAATAATGATCATCGTCAAAGAGGTGTGTATTAGTCAAGTTCATTACTTTATTTCCTCGAGTTATCATCACATGATAGTCTCTATGATTTGCTTTAATTTGTTCTGTAGAACCTACTTGAACTTGTATCTCAACATTTGGAAATTGTGAATTATATAAACTTAATACTTCTGGTAATAACGTTTGACCAATCAATGATGAGCAGCCAATTGAAATGGTACCATTCACTTCTCCAATATGGGCTTGCATTTTATCAAAAAATACACGCTCTCGTTTTAACATGTCACGAGCGTGCTCAATAATCATAGCCCCCTCAGTGGTAGTGATTAATTGTTTCTTTGTACGAATAAATATGTCTACACCAAATGAATGCTCTATTGCTTTCAGTCGTTGTGTTACAGCTGGTTGAGAAATATATAATATTTCTGCTGCTTTACGTAACGTCTTGGTTTCATCTAATGTAATTAATAATCGATAGTCTTCTATTTTCATAGCTTCCCCCTACTAATGTTTATTCATGAACATGGCTATGAGCAACAAAAAAAGTTTAAGACCGAAACGAAAACTATATAAACAATGCTTCACATTTACTTATCATTCCGCTTCGCTCCTAATATTAAAGGCTTAGAGTTCCATCATTTCCCTTTGTTTACATGTGGCTTATGATGTTGAATATGTTTTTTATACGTCTTATTATAATTTGGCTTTCTCAACTTACCAACCATCTTGTTATAGCAATACATAATTCGATTATTAACATCATCAAAATTTTCATTGATTTCAATCATCAATTGATGCGCAATCATATAAGCTTCATGATATTGTTTTTTAGTGATTTGTTCATTTTTTAATGCTAATTTCAAATCATTTTCATCAACGAGCTCATATTCTCCAGTTGATGGTAACACAAGCACATCCAAGAATAAATCGAGTGTTCTAGCATTGCCCTTTTGAGTAATATTCTTAATATTGATATCGAAGTAATACTCCAATGGATTTCCTTTATCATCAAACATTGCAGTAATACTATATCGTTTCTTTTCCGGCAAAATCTGCAACCATTGATAATTGTCATTAGCAACAATTATATTCTGGCCTACTACCGTCACCTCTAAAGGTTCACGAACCTTCTTCATCGTGACCAAGCCAATAATACCCTTAAATCTATTATTATTTACCTTAACTTCTATGTAATCACGTTCTAATAGGCGACGCCAGTGACGTTTATCTATATATTTAATTTTCATAAAGCCACCAACTCCTTGTCATTATTATATTAAACTAACTAATTGATGTCATCTTTGGTCGTTTTTAATTGAATTACGCACATAAACATATAAAAATTTTCAATTTTATTTTACTACAACTAATTAATTTTTAGGGAAAATTGACAAAAATACTCGTATTTGATAGTTTATATTTATATTATCTGAAAATTCTAAATAAATTGATAAAGGAGGAACTGCTATTGACTTACAGACCTTTTAAAGCAGACCATGTTGGAAGTTTGTTACGACCTCAAAGATTAAAGGACGCTCGCGCTAAATATAATCAAAATGAAATCAGTGGTGCAGAGCTAAAACAAATAGAAGATGAGGAAATCGACCGTATTATAGAGAAGCAATTAGAAATAGGTTTACATAGTATTACAGATGGTGAATTTCGAAGAAGTTGGTGGCACTTTGATTTCTTAGAAAATCTAGATGGTGTCGAAGGTTACACTCCTGATCACGGGCTAGAGTTTGAAGGGCTAGAAACGCGTGCCCATAATGTAAGAGTAGTTGATAAAGTTAGATATAATCCTAATCACCCCCACTTTGACCATTTCAAGTTCTTATATGACAGAGTTAATGGACGCGCTACCGCAAAAGTATCAATTCCGAGTCCAAACCAATTATTCCACCCTAACATATTGAATGAAGATATTTATCCAAATATTGAAGACTTTGCTCATGATATTTCTGAAGCTTATCGTCAATCATTGCAACATTTTTATGATTTAGGTGCAAGGTACATACAAATAGACGATGTATATTGGGCTAGTCTGACTGACGGTACACATAAAGTTCGAGGACGTCAACGTACAGATGAAGAAAAAGTTCAAGCTCGTGAATTAGCATATAAGGTAGTAAATGATGCTGTCGAAGGTCTTCCAAAGGATTTAATTTTAACTACACACATTTGTCGTGGTAATTATCAATCAACATGGGCAATTTCAGGTGGTTACGAAGCGATTGCTCCGTATTTATTTAAAGAGCACCTGCATGGATTTTTCTTAGAATATGATGATGAGCGTTCTGGCGACTTTGAGCCTTTACGCTATTTTGATAAGGAGGCTTATGCCGTACTAGGTTTAATTACTTCTAAGACACCCGAACTTGAAGATAAAGAATTAATTAAACAACGTATTAAAGAGGCACAACAATACATCTCTCTAGATCAAATATGTTTGAGTCCTCAATGCGGATTCGCTTCAACTGAAGAAGGTAATCAACTCACAGAAGAAGAACAATGGACTAAATTAAAATATGTCGTAGAGCTATCTAATGAGTTATTAGGCAGCGCTAATTAGCACCTTATTGAATTCTAAAAAGAGCCTGGGCATAATTCAATGACTCAGGCTATAAATATATATTGGCAGAAGTTTACTGATTTAAAAATGCGCTTGTAACAAGCTTTTTTAATTCTAGTCAACCTTGCCTGGTGGGCGGGCCCCAACAAAGAGAATTTCTTTAAGAAATTCTACAAGCTACGCAAGTTGGGGTTCGGGGCCCCAGCAACAAGAATTTCATTAAGAAATTCTACAAGCTAAGCAAGCTGGGGACACAAGGAAATAAATTTTGGAAAATATTATTTCTGTCCCACTCCTTTAAGTCTATTGGTCTATGTTTAATAAGGCATATTGTTTAATAATTGCCTCGTGTTGAGGATACATACTGTACAACGCATCTTGTGTGAATAATTCAAAATGATTAAAATCAAATGCTGGTTGGCACATACATCCAACCAAACTATAGCCTTCTCTGTCTGTTAAACTCGATGCAAAAATAGTACCTTTAGGCACTAAATACTGCAATACTTCGCCATTTTCAATTGAAGCACCTAATTGTACTGATTGATAGTTCCCCTGAGGTGTAATCATATGAATGGTCAAAGATTCACCTGCATGATAATACCATACTTCATCCGCATCGATACGATGAAAATGAGAAATATCACCAGTATTTAACAAGAAGTATATACTACTGAATGGTGCACGTTGTGCCTCATTTATTGTTTCTCGAATTGTTTCTTTATAATACCCACCTTCTGGATGAGGTGTTAGATCAAGTTGTTTAATCCAATAATCTGCATTTTTCTTCATTATTTTAAATCCACATTATGGAAAACATTTTGAACATCTTCAAGGTCTTCGAGTGCATCAATTAATTTCTCAAATGTTGCTTGGTCATCCTCTGATAATTCAATATCAGTTTGAGGTAACATTTCAAACTCAGCAACTTTAAATTCTTCTACACCTGTTTGACGTAATGCATCTTGTACATGAGCAAATTGGTCTGGTTCAGCATAAACGATTGTAAGATCTCCATCTTCAATTACATCTCTAACATCAACATCTTGTTCCATTAATGCCTCTAAAATGTCATCAGCTGATTTACCTTCAATGCCGAAAGTAGCCGTGTGATCAAACATGTAAGCTACAGAACCTGATACACCCATATTTCCGCCATTTTTACCGAAAGCAGCTCTCACATCTGAAGCCGTACGGTTTACATTATTAGTTAATGCATCTACGATAAGCATTGAACCACTTGGTCCAAAGCCTTCGTAACGTAGATGGTCATAATTTTCATCACCTGCACCTTTAGCTTTGTCAATTGCTCTATCAATAATATGATTAGGTACTGAATACGTCTTCGCTCTTTCAAGTACTAATCTTAATGCTTGGTTAGATTCAGGATCTGGTTCACCAGATTTGGCTGCTACATATATTTCTTTACCAAATTTCGCATATATTCTACTTGTATTTTTATCTTTTTGGGCCTTTTTCTCTTTAATATTATTCCATTTACGTCCCATAATGTCATCTCACTTTCATACTCAATAATCCTTATTATATAGCATTAATAAAGCATTGTCTAAAAAGGAAATAAACGCATTGTACGAAGTAAAAATAAGCATAAAAAAATACTGACAGAATGTCTTTGTCAGTATTCTCGTTCAACATATTAAATTAAATATTTAAGAATTCTTCAACATCATTGAATAAAGAATCGAATTTTTTAATATTCTTCTCATCCATATAGATAAAAATTTTTCTCTCATCTTCAGTTGATCGAACCTTACTTAGTCTTTCTTTTTCTATAAGTCGTCGAATTGAGACTAATAATTTAGTTCTACTTAACTCTAACTCACTAATTGCTATTTTTAGAAATTTTTGCATTAACATTTGATCTTTAGCAATATGTTCATGAGCAAGTTTGAGCAAAGCCAAATCATTTAATGTCAACTTATATTGTTTATCTATGTACTCTGACAATGCTTTATGTTGTTTATAGAATTCTAGTAATTTATTTAATTTGTCATTATTCAATGATTTTTGCACCTCCAAATATAAGCAGACAACTTAATTACTATTATCCTTTATATTTTTAGGTATGTCCTATAACTTTGTTTAGAAATTTTTGTCGAATTTACTAACAATGTTAAATATAGTTGTGCAAAATACAATTGGATAGATTTTATTTTTTAAAAATTTTAACGATGTACAACGCATTGTAATTAAGTTTAATTTGAAGAGGTGCATTATTAAAGTTATGTTCTATCATTTGAAATGTTGGATGGATTAAATAATCTAGTTTTCTTAAAAATCGTTTTGACCATTTATGTTTTTTTCTAATACGCTGAGAAATAAGATGATTAATATTACCGTTATAGTCATCGACGAGTTGAATTTGAACTAAATAGGTATCTTTTAATACATCATCTGTAAAGTCAATAAATATATATGTCTGATCATAATTGACTTGCAATGATTCACTTTCTAAAACACGCCAATCGTAAATTAGAACAGTATATTGGTCTTCATCGTCAATTAATATGTAATTTTCATTAAATAATTTGGGTTTCATACTAATTTTAATGAGTTGCTCTAAAATCGTTCCTAATATCGACTTAAACCCGTTTTCATCGAATATGTGAAGTGCATTAAACAGATTACCACTATGCTTGAAGTTAAAGCCAATTCCGTTAAAATATGACGCTGTTCTAACAAATGTCTCAATTAATAAAGGTGCACTATTATTCAAATCATTATATTTACTATTTAAAAATTTGTGGTTTTCAAAATTTAAAAATATTATTTTCTGATCTTCTAGATCAAATTGCTTTAATATTTGTCTAATATTTTGGTATCGTAATATATTTTTCACCAGTAAATGTTCATTCTGTTCAATTAAGTAAGGCATTTTTAGTTGTGCATTATCAATATATAAAAATTCAAAATTAATGCGTTTGATTTGTGATTCTAATGTTTTAAACAATACAGGGTCGTTTAGCAGCTTACTTATTTCTAACCCAAATGAAAATTGTTGCGTTTTATGCTGTATTTTTAAAATAATTCGATAAATGGATTTCAAATTTACTTCATCTAAATCAAAAACAAGACCTAATTTATGATTACCACTCGTAGGAAGTTGATGTTCTCTGAAGTAGTTTGCTACATCCTCAAAATTAGACTCTAAAAAATTCGTTAACGTTAAATCTTCCAGTCTAAATACTACATTTAATTCATTAATAATGATGTATTCAAACAATCGTTGTCTCTCATACTTTGTCATTTTATCTTTAATATCACGCATATCTATATTTAGATAAAACTTCAATGTTGAGTGTTCGTAATACAAAGGTCGTGCAAAATCTTGAAAAAATAATAATCTTATTTCTTCTATAGTATTAATTTGAATCACTAAATAATACGGATTCACAGTAGAACCAATTGTTGAATCTGCGTAGATTATATATTCATCGTGTTGGTTATAATATTGTTGTTTAATCTTGATTAATTGATTAATGTAGTCAATATTTCCTTCGATTATATTTTCATAATCCATATCAATAGATTTTTCATATCTATCACAGTACCGGTACTCGTTGGGAGTCATGCCAACATAATTTTTAAACGTTTTAGAATAACTTGAAGCATTGCTAAATCCTACTTTTTCGCTTATTAAACTTATCGTGTATTCCGTTGTTAATAGCCATTCAAATGAATTTGCAATTTTTAAAGTATCTACATATGTCTTGAAACCCATATTTAGCAATTGATTAAACTGTGCCGAAAGATTAGATTTAGAAGTAAATAACTTTGATGCTATACCCGTTAGCGTTAATTTCTTAGTAATATTTTGATTAATATATTCTAATATTTCGCTTAATTCACCGTAAAAAGAGAAGTTATATTGATGATTTGCGATTGATTTCTCAATGGCGCCTTCTTTCCCAATAATATCAACAACAGAAGTAATATATGTAGTATCTTCAGAAACTGAGTCTGCGTTTAAATGGTTTAGGGCAAGTTGCAATAATGCGCGTTTAATGGAGTTAATGGACTTAACTAGATTAGTTGAGTATTTATAATTGAAGAAATCAAAATGGCGATCTCTAAACCAATCACTAGCTATATAAAGCATGATGGTTTTTTTATTTTTTAGAATTGAAAAAATATCTGTATTATTAATAACATAAATGTCATTTTCGACGTTAACGTTTTTAGTAAAGTGCTGAAGTTTAAGTTGACCTTCTATCGGAAACAACAGAATAATACCGTCTTGGCAACGTGTCATTTTGTATTCATTCTTAGTCAATATATGAATATTGGTATTAGACATTGATTAACCTCTTTCTAATTCATGATAGTCTTTCTAAATGTTGTACTAATTTCCTTTTTGCTTCTTAGCACTATCATAGTGATTAAATGTAAATTTACCACAACATGATAAACAAATCAAAAATACAATTTTTTATAAATTAATTTCTTGTTATTATTAACTTAAGTTATGAATTTGTTAAAAAATGTCCCGTTATTGCTTCAAATTCAATCATGTATATAGTAATACGATCAATCATACAATTACTAAACAAAATAAAATCATTGAATGCAACACGTAGACATCTCAAATGTATAGGTTCTCATTATGTTCTTTCTTATTTAATTTTTAAAGCGATTTGCAAGTCTTAATACATCTTTTATAATATTCAACAAATTAATAAATAGATTAAAACCCATTTCACGTGGTGAAAAATTCCCTCGCTTCATACGATTGAAATCATACAATGTATATAATAGAAAAAGTATTAAACCTACAACCGTAATGGCAGTGTGATATATAGGATTATGAATGAACATTCCAATCAATCCGGCAATAATTAATGCAATTAATGTTACAAATAAATATTTACCAATACTAGAAGCATCATTAATAATGAAAAAACCTAAAATACCGAAAACTATAAATGCGCCAATTGCTAATAAGACATTTTTATAGAAGACCTCTGGTCCTAAATTTTGCATATAAGTTGTAAAAGTAGCGTATGATAAAAGACCTACAATAATGGCGTAAATATGCGAAATAACCAAACCATACTTACGCGCACGTTGAATAAATAATGTTGCCAAAATAAGTACTAATAATGCTATAGATAAAGGACGTCTCCATTCCATAGGTAAGTATTGTCCGAAGTAACATCCAATTCCAAATATAATCCAATAATACATAAAAAATAGCCATACCTTGGCATAATCACGCGTCCTATCTTTATCTCGATGTTTTGTCTTCATGTGATGTGTGTTGTTATACGACTGAGACATACAATGAATCTCTCCTTTTCAGATATCACTTTTTCAACATGATTGTATCGCATTCTAACTACTTTTCAAAAAATAAACCATTAACGAATGATATGTTTTCTACAATTACATTTACATTAGTTATTAATACTAGACCGCAAAATATGAACTACAATTAAATTTAACACAAGCTTAAAGCCTATTGTTAATCCATTTGGAGCTTAAATTTTCCACCCAACTCATTTTTATTTCTAATAGAAATATTACAAATCACTTAATTTTTTTACTAAAATGTGCGGTCAAATATTTAATGAACGCTATCATATCAACAGATTAGACGCTTTTACATAATAAGAGACAAATATTAACAATATTACAAGATAATAACAATGCCCAAATTGTGTGTTTTTTTTGATAGTATGAATACGTGATATATGTAAATGAATATATAAGATAAATTAATAGTTTAGGAATTTATTAATTATAAATAAAATCAATTTTCTCAAGGAGGACATTTAGTTGAAAAAGTTAGCAGTCGCAGCTTCTGTCGCAACCGGAGCAGTTGCAGTACTATCTAATCACAATGCTGAAGCATCAACTCAACATACTGTAAAATCCGGCGAGTCGCTTTGGAGCATCGCTAGTAAATATAATACATCTGTGGATAGTATTAAGAAGAGCAACAATCTTTCAAACAATATGATTTTCCCTGGTCAAGTTATTACTATTGGGGGCAGCAGTAATAACTCTAATAATGCCAGTTCAAATACAACAACTTCTTCATCAACATATACTGTAAAAGCTGGCGATTCTTTATATGCAATTGCTAGTAAAAATGGTGTAACTGTCAATGCATTAATGAAAGCCAATAATTTATCAGGTTACTTAATTACACCAAATCAAAAATTAAAAATACCTAATGGTTCAACTACAACACCTAGTAAAACAAATCCTAGTACAAACAATAATGTAGGTGGAAGTGGCGGTTATTCTAGTCCAACATTTAGTCACCAAAACCTATATACTGCTGGTCAATGTACATGGTACGTATTCGACCGACGTGCTCAAGCTGGTAAACCAATTAGTACTTATTGGTCAGATGCAAAATATTGGGCAGGTAATGCAGCAGCAGATGGTTATACAGTAGATCATAACGCAACTGTAGGTTCAATCATGCAAACAACTACTGGCTACTATGGACACGTAGCTTATGTTGAACGTGTTAATGCTGATGGTAGTATCTTAATTTCAGAAATGAATTATGCAAACGGACCATATAACACTAATACTAGAACAATTCCTGCATCTGTAGTTTCAAGCTACAACTTCATTCACTAAGAAATTAAATATAGAGTATAAGAGCAGCTAATTAAGTTTAATTGGATTGCTCTTTTTTTGGCACTAAAATAATGCAATTTAATAAATCATCCCACTGTTTCAACTTGAATTCAAAAGATGATTTAAATTCTATTATGTCTTACTTCATATCTAATAAAGAAGGGCTAGCGACAATGTATCGCTAGCCCTTCTTTAATATATTATAAGAAAATGTTCATAACCCAGAATATCAATGCTGCTAAAATCGCAGAGATTGGTAATGTAATAACCCATGTAATTATCATACGTTGTGCAGTGTTCCATTTAACACCTTTAGCTCTGTTAGAAGCACCTACACCAAGAATTGATGATGATACAACGTGTGTAGTAGATAATGGGAAGTGTAATGATGAAGCTACAAATATTGTTAATGCTGATGATAAGTCAGCAGCAGCCCCATTTGCTGGGCGAATTTTCATAATGTTTCCGCCTACTGTTTTAATAATTTTCCATCCACCAATTGCAGTACCTAGACCCATTGCAGTTGCACAGGCAACTTTTACCCATAATGCCGGCTCAACGTTTGTTGGATCTTGAATATTAGCAACGATTAAAGCTAATGTAATGATACCCATTGATTTTTGTGCATCGTTCGTACCATGTGAGAACGATTGCAATGCTGCTGTAAATACTTGGAAGAATCGGAAATTACGATTCGCTCGAGTAAGGTTAGCATTTTTAAAGACAATTTTAACAATCGTGTACATAATGAATCCAACACAAAATGCAATAATTGGTGAAATGATTAAAACAATAATAATCTTAGTAAAACCTTGATAGTGAAGTACACCAAATCCTTGTGCTGCAATCGCTGCTCCAGCGATTGAACCTATTAATGCGTGAGATGATGAACTTGGAATACCATAAAACCATGTTAATAAATTCCAAATGATTGCTGCTAAAATAGCGGCTAATACAACTACTAACCCATTATGTAATTTAAATGGATCAACAATATCTTTTGTGATTGTACCGGCAACACCAGTAAATGTTAAAGCACCGATAAAGTTCATAATTGCCGCTAAAAATATTGCAGTTCTAGGCGTCAATGCACGTGTCGATACTGCTGTAGCAATCGCATTGGCTGTATCATGGAATCCATTGATAAAGTCAAAGATTAAAGAAAATATAACGATAGCTATAGTGATAATTAATACATATTCCATAAATTAAAACTCCCTTAGCTATTTTTCATAATAATCGTTTCGAAATTATTTGCTACAACTTGACATTTATCTGCTATTTCTTCCATGCTTTCATAAATATCTTTTATTTTAATTAGTGTGATTGGATCTGTTTCACTATTGAAAATGTGTTTAATAGATTGACGTAAAATGCCATCACAATTTGTTTCAAATTCTTTAATATTAATAGAATGAATGCGCATGTGAGATAATTTCTTCTCAACTAATAAACCAACAGCTAATTTCATTTCCGCTACTGCTTTTTGGATATTTTCTACGAATTCTGCCATGTATTCATCTGTATATTCAATTGAATACATTTCAAACATTGCTGAAGTTTCTTCCATTGCGTCAAGAACGTCATCTATTGCATTACATAAAGATAGAATGTCTTCACGTTCAATTGGCGTAATAAATGTTTGATTTAAATCCGTAATAACTTGATGCATTAATTCGTCACCATGTGACTCATATGTCTTGATATTGTCAGAATAAGCTTTTAAATCTAAGTGCGTATTGAAATCCATTTTCCCGAATTCAACTGCAGCACGGTCCAAATTAAATACCATTTCCTCTAATTGAACCATGAACTTATCCTTTTTCTTAGTAAACATTATAAAGCCTCCATTATAGCGATCGTTTCCAATCACATTTGTAAATTTTTATTATTTTAAGACAACTTTAGATAAAGAATACATTTACAATAAGAACATTCAAAGAGTCTATTTTCTGACTATTTGTAAATTTTATGTAAATATAATGTTTTACTGTTATTCACGTAATACTCCATTACTGAATTTGTCCCTATTCGAAAATATCACAAAATTTACATAACCACAATTACATTTACAAATTCTTTACAAACACGAAATATTAGATAAATATTGACTTAAATTGAGTGATTAATCGTTCTTTTAGAGTGATTATAGGCGATAACTGCAAAAATACTATAAATGATTGTATAAATACCCATTACAACGAAAATAGGAACTTTATTATCAAAGCCTATAACCTTCATAAAGACCACTGCCGCAAAGTAAGAATGTAGTAAGGCAATAATCAGTGGTATACCAAAATTAAATGCCACTTTGAGTTTTAACCCTTTTGCCATGTCTTTTTGAATAAAACCTAATTTACGTAATACAGAATAACTTTCTAACTCATCTTCTGTTTCATCAATTTGTTTAATGTAAATAATACACCCTGTAGCGATTAAAAATGCAATTCCTAAAAATGATGTTACAAATAACAATATTCCAGTCAAACTTGATACTTCGCTCACCACTTCACTACGCGTTTGAACATTACCATCAAGACCCTTTGTTATACTCTCAAGTTTTGGTATATCTCTTTTATGTTTTAAATCAAAACCATATTGTGAAACGATATATTTATTTTTCGCATGTGCTTTCAAATAGTTATAATCTGTATCATTTAAAACTAAAGTAGGACCTCCTAAGTCAATACTCTGTTTAAAATAAATTTTATCCATCACTTTATTCAATTTAATATTTGCATGATGCTTTTTAGTTCCTATAGAAGCCGTACCATGGAGTGTATGATTCGATAAATCATGAATTAACCCTTCAGGCATAATTAAATTAGCCTCACCTTTCTCTATAGAAACATTAGGGAAATATTTTTCACTCGTTACAATAATTGCGTATGGTTGCACCTGATTTTTATCAAATAAATGATCTTTGTATAGTTGAGAATAAACAACTTGTTTAAAGTCGTAATGGTAAGGAATATGATGCCGATTTAATTCAAAACCTAATTCATTAGCTAATTTTTCTTCTTTCAGTGTAACTTCATGAGGAGATTCTAATAGAACTTCATTTGTCAAAGAGCCCCTACTAATCGCAGCGAAACACAATACAGATACAGTTATTGCTGAAATGATTGCCATTACAGTTAATGAAAATGCATTTTTTCTAATTCGAAACATGAGTGATGATGTAAAAATAACATCATTTACAGAAACATTACCACCTTTAAGGTATCTAATCATCTTTAAAATGAGAGAAATCGTACTTCGAAAGAAAAAGTAAGTTCCTAAAACAGTAAGAATTAGAATAACAAACGGTAGTATCACATCATCTACAATCTCGACAAAACGTGTCGATAAATAATAACCTGTTAATATCAATACAATACCTAAAACACCTAATATAACTTCTCCTAATGTAAGTGTGATGTGACTATCTTCTTTACTGTCTTGAGAGGCCATTAAACTTTTAATTGAAGATTTACTTAAATAAATAGACGCTTGAATAATGATAAGTATATAAGCAATGACAAGTATAAATAAAGTTTGCGCAATCGCTTGAAAACTAAAAATGATTGATACAGAAGTATGTATACCTAATAATTTTAAAACAATCATTAATAGTATTTTTGATCCTAAAATACCGATAATCATACCTAATATCGCGGTTATAATAAAAATAAATAATTGTTCAAGCATTAGCATATAAATAATACTCTTTTTACCTAAACCAATCGTTTGCAATAATCCGAATTCATAGCTACGTCGTTTAATAAACAACATATTCGTATACATAATAAATACAACAATAATGATAAATAAAAAATAACTCCCCACTTGTGTTCCTTGTTGTATCATTGACAACGATTGATGCACATTGAAATGGTGCACATACTTAATTGTTATAAAACTAAAAAACAACACGATACTTAATACAAGTGAAAAGATATAAATCGCGTAATGAATTATATTCTGTTGAAAGTTCTTCCATATAATTTGACTAAAACTCATACATCATGCCACCTAATATACTTTGCGCACGTAAGATCTCCTTGTGAAAGACATTTTTATCATCTTCACCTTGATAAATTTCAGTAAATATCTGCCCGTCTTTTAACATAATCACACGCTCTGAGAAGCTTGCTGCCAAAGGATCATGCGTTACCATTACTATCGTTGCGTTATAAAGTTCATTGATTTTTTGAAAACGTTGTAATAAATCGCGAGTATTTTTAGAATCAAGTGCCCCTGTTGGCTCATCCGCGAAAATAATCTTAGGATACGTAATAAATGCACGCGCTGCGGATGTTCTTTGTCGCTGTCCACCAGAAATGTCTGATGGATATTTATCACTAATTTCAAAAATATTTAAAGCCTGTGTAATACGTTGATAGCGTTCATTCATTTCTTTTTTATCTATCTTTTGAACTGATAAAGGTAACATGATGTTTTCTTTAACTGTTAACGTATGTAATAAATTATATTCTTGAAAAATAAAACCAATATCTTTTTTTCTAATTTCAGACAACACTTTATTAGATAATTTCTCTAATTGTTGACCATCTAAAATAATAGAACCATGTGTTAAATAGTCAATTGAACTTAATACGTTTAATAACGTTGTCTTGCCTGATCCCGATGGCCCCATGATAGCTACAAACTCTCCCGCTTCAATTGACAGATCTATATCTTTTAAAACTTCTTGTTCAGTTTGTTTATTTCCATAAGTTTTGGCAATTTGCTTTGCCTGTAATATTGCCACGGTTTTATTCACCTCGCCATTCATTTTATCTGCATGTGCGTTTACTTTAGAAACATCTCACTACTTTAATCAGTTTAATTATAAAAGTTATCGCTTTTGATGAAATGAAGATGGAGTAACAAATCTAAGTTTTAAGGTAACATTGTTGTCACTTGGGTCATACGGGCCATCAATTCATTCTGTTTTGGAAAAGTTAATACAAAAGTAGTCCCCTGTCCTACTGTAGATTCTACTTGAACATTAATACCTAATTGATCCTTTACACTGTTAACCAGATATAGCCCTATTCCTGAAGAAGTTGTCTCATTACGATTCGCAGTCGAAGTGAAACCACGCTCAAATATACGTGGTAAATCCTTGTGACTGATACCTCTACCAAAATCTTTAATTTCTAATGCGACATGACCATCATTTGTATAAGAACGAATAATGATATCTTGTCCTTGAGAATATTTTAATGAGTTAGATAAAATTTGGCGAATCATCATGCGACACCACTTCACATCCGTGTATACATCTAAGTTTGTTTCTAAATCCAAATCATAGCCTATACCTTTGGCTTGGCTAATGTGACGTGTTAATTGGATCTCATCAATCACAAGACGCTTCAGTGATGTCTCTTCAAAATACATGTCTCTATTTTTAGACTCTAAACGCGTTAAATAAAGTTGCTTATCTAACAACTCATTAATACGTGCCCATTCATACAATAATGACTTTTTACGTGTCCCCTCTTCTTCTTGATCGATTAACAACTTCATCGCTGTCACAGGTGTTTTAATATCATGAACAAATTCTGTTAGAGATTGTTCTGTCGATTGTATGTGTAATTGTTGTTCAACAACACGTTCCTTTTGACTCGTTAATTTGCGATAAAGATAATTAACAACTTCCTTTTGAAACGGATCTTCCGCTAAATCTTTATGTTTAATTTCTTCAATTTCTTTATTATTATATAAATGTTGATATAGCTTTACTTCTTTTAAAAAAGTAAAAATTAAAAACATCGCTGTAAGACCGAGATTTAAAGTTACTATAAATCCTATACTCTCGATGGAAATATCATAATCAATGTAAGCCATACCTAATAAAATCAGATGTAGAAACACAATCCAAAAAATCCAGTTACTTCGCGTTTTGAGGAATAACCAAAACCATTTCACGTTACTCATGTGCCATGTAACCTTTACCTACTTTAGTTTCGATCTGTGTATCCATACCGATATCAGATAATTTTTTACGCAAACGGTTAACGTTAACAGTCAACGTATTATCACTTACAAACGCTTCATCATCCCATAGCGCAGTAATTAAGGTATCTCTAGTAACAATTTGATTTTGCTTTTGAATTAACATTTCTAAAATAATCATTTCAGTCTTCGATAAATAGATAACTGAATCACCTTTTTGAATACTATCTTTTGATAAATCCACAAGTGCATCTTGCCAATTCAATGTTCTCTTTTCTTCTGCTCCAAATTCATAAACACGTCAATAAATGGCTTGCAATTTAGCTATTAAGACGTTTGTATGGAATGGTTTTTGCATATAATCATCGGCTCCCAATTCCATGCTCATGACTTGGTCCATCGGATTATCACGTGATGATAAGAATAAGATGAGGACATTAGATACTTGTCTAATCTTTCTGCACCAATAAAATCCATCGTATTTAGGTAATTGAACATCCATAATAACAATCTCAGGATTTGTTTCTTCATAAATATCCATTACTGCACTAAAATCATCTATACCTGTCACAAAGAAATCCCAATGTTCTAATTCTTTTTTCAATTCTTGGAAGAGTGTTTGATCATCTTCTACTAATAATACTTGCATCACTTTATCACCTATTATTTTGTATATTTCATTTTTTCCCCTGATTGAACCCGTCCGTTAAAATGTTTAATTCGGCAATCAATTTCAAACCCTCGCATAATCAAACCTTGTAATGGTGCTTGAACGAAATAGTAAATTGGCCATAGTAATTTCGGAATATAATCATATAAATGAACAATGACCAATCTTGTCCCTTTAATTTGCCTAAATTCTAATTTACCTTGTTTCTTTTGATTAGATTTTATCATTGAACCTGAAATCAAGTGTAATGTTATAAGTCCCGAGTCGTTTTCAACTTTTTCCATAATTAATAATGGTTTAGACTTTTTTCGTGCATAAACAATGTATCTATCATTATCTTTATATGTGTGCATGAATGTACCACGTGTATCATTAAGCCATTTCATAAAGTAGTCTACTAAATAGGATAATGTCCATTTCCTAGGTAATATCATTCGCATCGCTGTTCTTATATCATCATATTTAGACATCTGTAATTCAGCATTTATATGCGGTCGTTTAATTTGTGTGTTTGTCTTTTCCACAGGAACACCGTAATTCTCTAGCCTTTGTACTGTCTCACTATCAAATCGACTACCACTTATATATACTATTTTAGACACACCTTGTTGAGCTGCTGCTCTGGCAAAGTTATCTGCGGCGATCAAATTTAAATCTCGTGCCGTTGCTTGCGTTAATTTTGCTGAATTCTTATTAGGATCTAAATAAAAAACAGCAATATCCATACCTTCCATAGCTTTTACAACATCAGTATAATTATAAATATCTCTTTTCAACCAAATAATTCGATCATTATCTTCTTTTTTAGTATTTGGATACTTTGATAGGGCATATATGTTTGCATCTTTTTCAATAACACTACTTATATACTTACCAATATAACCACTACCACCTGCTAATAGTACATTCGGTTTCATATTTAAGATTACCCCTTTAGTTTAAAAGTTTTTTATTTTATGTATATCTAAGATTTATTGCTATAATACCATGTAAGACACAATAGTTTATTAATTTGGGAGGAAGCCTTATGGCTCATATTATTCGTGAAATTAGTATAAAAGACGTTGAAGACTTTATTAAATTATTAAGTAAAATTTATGATGAATCTGAATATACATTATATAACCCGGGTGAATATACGCCCAGCATCTCAAGTGTTAGTGATCGTTTAGAACGCATTATCACTTCTCCAAGAAATACTGTTTATGTTGCAGAGCAAGATGATCAACTGGTTGGTTACGCATTCATTACAACTGAAGATTTTGAGCGCAAACGTCACGAAGCAGTTATCACAATTGGTGTTAGACAACTATATCAGAAACATGGCATAGGTATGGCCTTAGTAAATGCGACTGAAGCTTGGTCAATCAACCATGATATTAGGCGTATCGAAGCTTCCGTTGTCCCTGAAAACGCGCGCGCAGTTGAACTCTTTAAAGCTGCTGGATTTAATATTGAGGGCGAATTAAATGATAAGCTATACATTAATGGTCAATACTTCAATAAATATGTCATGGCCAAACTGCTTATTTAGTATTTAAATTTACTATCATTATATTATACTCTAGTCTCAATAATATTAAACAACATTACTAAAATGTTAGATTAAATAACAATATACCTATAGTAATTAAATAGCACTATCATAGATTAATAGAAATTAAAAAGGCTTACTTCCTTAATGATTTAACATTTAGGAAATAAGCCTTTTATTCTTAGCTATAGTGTTGTCACTAATAAAGTTTGATAATTTTATCACTTCATCGTGGTTAGTAAGGTGATAATGAGAAACTTTTATCCGAACTCGTAGAACCATCAAATGGAGATTGCTGATTTTGTTCTACACCAGATGATGAAGTATTTCTGCTTAAGAATGCGAGTACACGTTTCATATTCTCTTTAGATTCTGGCTTCTCTAAATGAAATTGATATTGATGATGTAAATGATGTGAACCATTATAGAACAATGTACTAGCAGGAATGCCTTCTTCCTTCAACTTACGGTAAAATTCAATATTTTGACTGTAGAAAGGATCAGCATCACCTACTGATAGATACGTTGAAGGATAATCTTTAGTCACTTGATTAATTGTTGACATTTGAGAAATATTTTTAAATTCTGATTCCCATTTTGTTGCACCAGTATAACTATGCATAAACATTTGAATTCTTGGGAATTCCGTTTCTCTAACTGTCTTCATATCATAAAAACCACCGAAAAAGATAGCGCCTTTTATTTGTGATGGTGTAAAACGCTGTTCAAATCCCATTTCACTTCGTAGTGAACTATTTGTTTGCATAGCAACATATTGACTTGTAAGTTGTGCACCGGCAGAGTCACCGCCTATAACAACTTGATCTAAATCAATTGGGAAGCGGTCTTTATTATGCTTAATAAATTGAATTGCATCATCAAATTGAATGAGTGGTGTAGGATATTTATAATTAGGTGCTAAAGCATAGTTAACATTCACTACTACATAGCCTTGTTCCACAATTTGCGATAGCAATGGATTTTTATATTGTTTATCACCTGCAACATAACCCCCTCCATGCATCCAGAAGATAACTGGCAATTTAGTATCCTTGTCTATATCGTCAGGCATCATAATGTCGAGTTGGCTTTCAGGAAGATGATTATTATAGGTAATATTTTGAAATAATTTGACGTTAGGATTATTAATTTGAACTTTTTCACGTTGTTGTTTTTTCTTCTCACTCTCTTGTTGATGGTGGTATAGTCCCCAAGCAACTACAACACTCACAATCACTATAATGACACCTGTGATGATCGTCCATTTTTTCTGAGTATTCATTCCCTACGTTCCTTTCAATTGATTATAGAAAGTTTGCTTATTCATTTAATAGAAAAAGCAACCCGTATAATCATACGAATTGCTTTTAAGATTAAAACATTCACTTTCAATTGTAAAGTATTGCTATTTTAAATCTATGCTATATGATCTTTATTATCACTCTTACGTACATAGTATTTAATTAATACTGCAACTACGATAAACAGACCAACAACACCCATAATGTTATATAAGAAGTTAATTAAGTCTGCGAAACCTACAAAGCTTAAAATAAATGCAGCAATCATCATAACAATGATAAAGATGTGATACTTTTTACTATATGGTTCTGTAAAACGTGCTGCGAATGAATAGCATAGCCCTAAGATTGTATTGTACATAACTGCTAACATGATGACAGTTAGAACAAGACCAATCCATGGATGAATAGCATTAGCTAATGTTATTGTTGGAATTTCAACATCTTTGATTTTAGGATATTCAGATTGTAGTGCAAAGTTAATTAGAGCAAGTAAGATAGTGTAAATCACACCGCCAAACATTGCACCTCCACCTGAAACTTTACGTTTAGAAGCGTCGCCTCCAATTGCAACAACTGTACTAAAGCCCACTGCAAAAGCTAGACCACCATACATTAATCCTCTAACTATACCCCAAAATACACTTGTTTTATCAACAGTACTGTTAACCTCATTTAAAGGAACGCTACCTGCAAATAAGTAGTAAATGGCAATAAGTATTACCATAATTATTAAGAATGGTGTAACGATACCAAGTGCCCTCACGATTTTGTTAAAGTCTAATAATAATGTTAAATAAATGACAATAGTCATAATTAAGGCACCTAACCACGTAGGTATGCCAAAACTCTCTTGGAATGTTGAACCTGACCCTGCAATCATAGTGACTGCTATACCAAATAAGAAGAATACTAATATATAATCGAAGATTTTACTAAACTTTTCTCCGAATAAATATTTTAATGTTGACTCATGATTCGTAGCTTCAAATGCTGTACCTATTTTAGCAACTTGTCTACCTATAAAACCAAGAATCAAACCTGAAATAAGTACACCAATATAAGACCATAAACCATATGGTGTAAAGAATTGCATAACTTCTTGTCCAGTTGAGAATCCGGCACCTACTACAATGCCGACATAGGCGAAACCAATTTTTACAGCTTCTTTATTTAATCCCATGCGAAAATATAACCTCCTTAAATTTGACACATTGTGCATTATAACGCACTTCAAATAATATGCAACAGTGCATAAAGGTTACGAACCGGCGTTTATCGGCTATAAACACTATTCTATATACACTTGTCAAGGATTTAAAATTCTTTAAAAATTATTATAATTATCTTATTTTTCATAAATAAGTAACTAGTAAATCATATTTAATTTTAGATTAATGATGAACATCATATCTACATCTTCAAACAGATAATGGCGATCATTATAGAGGAGGTAAAAAATAAGTTTAGGAGTAACTGCAGGTTTAATATCGGCTATTATCGCACTAGTCATTAGTTTTTTTAATAAATAATTAAATTTAAAAATGACTTGAATTAAAAAGGCTGAGACAAAATTAAATGTCTCAGCCTATTTTACCAATTTGGCAATAGCTGACTGATTTGAAATTGACCTTGAATCAATTTTTCTCAAACCTAGTCATCCTTGCCTGGTAGGCGGCCCCAACAAAGAGAATTTCCTAAAGAAATTCTACAGGCTAAGCAAGTTGGGGATACAACGAAATAAATTTTGAAAAATACTATTTCTGTCCCACTACCATATATAAAATCTAGAAAGTAATTATTTGTACAATGATGCAATCATTTACATGCTGATTAATTAGAATTTCCATATTGTTGTAATTCATTAATATCAATAACAACATTATCCATACGTTTAGCTGTTTCTTTAAGTGCATTTCTTGCAACATGATTACTTGGATCTAATTTCAAAATTTGTTTAGCAACTTTGAAAGCTTCAGTATCAGTAATAACAGGTTCTGGAATGGCATGTAATAATAACATTTGTAATAGACTCTTAATTTCTTTACCATTCGTCAACTGAATGGACGCTTGTGCATGGTAATAAGCAGAATCCAATGCCCCTTCTATCTCACTTAGGGGATAGACAAGTAATAGAAATGCTAAATCATGCAATTCAGACGTTTCTTCAAATTTAATCATATCTAAAATACAAGTATAAAACATCATGCTTTCATTTTCATGTGCACATGAAATGTAGGCTTCTTCAAAATCTAAAAAGTCTGCTTTGGTCATTAGTTGTCTAACTTGTTCAAATTCTCCACTTAAAACGTATTCCTTGATGCTACTTTGCATGACCTTGTCCACCTACTCTCTCGCTTTACTATAATAATCTATTTTATCACAATCATTTGTCATTTTCATTTTATAAATTACTTAATTATAAAATTTATTTTGCGCATTTATTTGATTATTATATTTACGCACATTATTTAAACATTAGTCAAATGTATTTTCCTTAAATGAAGTTTGAGCGACTTCTTGTATCGCTTCATCAGTTGTTCCGCCAACTGAGAGTTTCACTGCGGCAGTAAAACTACCTTCTACTATTGGTGCATCTATCTTCTTAACATGATGTGGTCCTTCATACATCTCAATTGCTAAATCTAAATTCATTTCAGAAGAACCTAAATCATAAAAGCACAATGCGTCATCATCTAAGTTATTGATAATATTTTGAATATCATCAAATGATGTACCTATGCCTCCATCAACACCGCCGTGAGCTATGACGTTAACATCTTGCGCCATCTGATTAAGCAATGCTTTAGTACCATTCGCAATGTCTTCACTATGGCTGATAATTATAATTGTTGTCATTCAATCTCATCTCCAATCAGTGCACTTAATACGTAAACCATACTTTGAGCACCAGGATCGATATAACCTATTGAATCCTTTTTAAAGTATGCTGCACGTCCTTTTGTAGCTTCTATCTCTTTCGTATCAGTAGCAAATTGTTGTAGTATCTCTAATGTGATTGTTTCATCATTTTCTAAAGCTTCACGCGCTCGATCTACAACATCAAACATAGTCTTCTCATCTCGTTGTACTTTACCTCTCTGGGCAATCGCATTAGCAAATTCAGTAACAACAGCTTTTAAATTTTCTTTATCCATTTCATCATTAACAACATTAGCCATCTTAACAAAGCTAAATCCATATAATGGACCAGATGCACCACCAATATTTGACATTAATGCCATACCGGTAGATTTAAATAGCGATGACATACTACTATCATCTATCTTGTCTTTCAAACTTTTAAATCCACGCAACATATTGACACCATGATCGCCATCACCAATTGCTCTATCTAAATCCGTTAATAATGTTTCTTTCTCTGAAAACACTGCCTCTAAATTTAATAATCGTTGTTTCATATCTTTAACATCCATTTTTAATCACCTCAGTTGAATGTAGTTTTCTTTTTAAAAGTAGCGAGACGTAGTAGGTGCTTGTAAAGCTTTGAGTAGTTCTTCATTATTAGGAAGTAGTGTGATTGAAAAACCTTGCATATCTAATGAAGTCATATAGTCACCAACAAACCATTGCGCTACATCTCTATTTTGCTTTTCTAAATAAAGCGAACAATATTTAGTCACAATATTTAACTCTGATAGTGGTGTACCACCCATTCCATTAACTATAACGATTAATGATTGGTCTTGATTTTCTTTAAGTAATCGACTTAATAACCGTTCAACGATACTATCGATTTCTTCATAGTGTATTCGTTCAATTCCTTTTTCCCCATGAATACCTATCCCAATTTCTATATCCTCATCATTAATATCAAATCCATATTGGCCTGTTGTTGGAACCATTGGTGGTGTCAGTGCCATACCAATACTTTTAATTTGTGAAGCTATTGTTTCCGCTTTTTCTTTAATATCCTGTAGAGCTAAACCTTGTTCAGCTAAATAGCCTACATATTTATGAACGCATACTGTGCCTGCAACACCACGTCTTTGCGTTTCTTCAGACACTGATATGTCATCTTTAACGACAACCATCTCTACTTGAATATCTTCCATTTCTGCCATTTCTTGCGCCATTTCAAAGTTCATTACATCGCCAGCATAATTTTTAACAATTAATAAAACACCATCACCAGTATCGACAGCCTTAATTGCTTCTAACACTTTATCAGGTGTTGGTGAAGTAAATACTTCTCCGCAAACCGCCGCATCAAGCATCCCTTGCGCAACATAACCTGCATGAGCCGGTTCATGTCCACTACCGCCACCTGAAACAATCGCTACGCCTTTAGATTTCTTTTTACGTCGCACGACAACAGTTTCTGCAATGATTTCGATATCATTATTTGCTATTTTTAAACCGTCTAGCATATCTTTTAAAAAGTTTTCTTTTTGTTTTATTAGCTTTTTCATATGTAACCTCCTCCTTTGGCCTATCAATTTAATTATAAATCAAGCGCAATGTATGCGCTATCATTTACATATAAATCGACTTTAATAAAAAAGTGGAAATGGAACAGAATTTGTCCTTATCCAAACACAGAGAATTTCAGCGTAAAATTCATTAATAAGGTCTGTCCACTCCCACGAAGATTACTACAATCGTAAAAAGTTTAATATTTAACTAATTAGAAACGATGTCTTAAATATATTTTATCCTTCAGCATCACTATTCAATGCACCAATTTTTAAATACTTTTAGATTTATACATTAAATAAATGAAATAAGGTGCGCCTATAATAGCAACTACAATACCAGCAGGTACCCCTGTCGGTTCAAGAATAACCTTACCAATGGTATCTGATAAAACAAGTAAGAAGGCACCTACAATAATTGAAATTGGTAAAAATAGTTGATGACGCGGTCCAATAATTGATTTTGCAATGTGTGGTCCCATTAAACCAATAAATGTAATAGCACCTGCAACAGCCACGGCAATTGATGATAAAACAACAGCAATAAAGAATAAAACTACACGTTCACGTTCAATCTTAACACCAAGTCCTTTTGCAATATGCTCATGTGTATTAATTAAGTTCAGCACATTAGATTTATATAAAAGAAATGGAATAATAATGATAAGCCATGGAATAGTTGCAATTACAAATGTAAAGTCATCGCCCCAGATATTACCAGCAAACCAAGTAGCAATAAATTCTGACTGATCTTCATTAAATTTAGACATAAGCGTAATAGAACCACCGTATAAGACTGTCTGCATGCCTACACCAATTAGCACCATACTTGAAGGTGTAATGCCATCTCTCTTGTTCACACTAAATAAAAAGATAACAATTGCAGTAGCTACACCACCAATGACACTAATCACTGGTAACACATAAACAAAATTATCAGGGTTAATATGTCCTATTGAAATAAATAGCGCTATGGCGAAACCACCGCCAGCATTAATACCTAAAATACCTGGCTCCGCAATTGGATTCTTAGTGACACTTTGAATAATAGCACCACTTAAACTTAACGCAGCACCTGCTAAAATAGTAATTAACATTCGTGGAAAACGAAATTCCATTAAGATTAATTGATCATAATATTCACCTTGACCTATGAGCGTCTTTAAAAAATGATCAACCGGAATTTTATATTCTCCTGAAGACACACTCCATGTACATGCGACTAATAATAATATTGAGAAAATTACTAAAGTAACGATTTGTTTTCGTCTTAATTTAGGATGAATCATATTGTGCGCCCCCCTCTTTTAACTAAGTATAAGAAATAAGGCACACCGATAAATGAAATAATCGCTCCCACTGGCGCTTCACCTAACATTCGTGCAACAGTATCAGCTAAAATCATAAGTAAACCGCCTGTTAAAGCTGTTAATGGTAATACCTTTGCGTAGTCTGTGCCTACTAAGAATCTGACAATGTGAGGTATCATCAAGCCAACAAAGGCAATTTGTCCTACCATTGAAACGGCTACCCCCGCTAATATCATTGTTAAGAACAAACTTACTCCACGAATCAACGTGATATTTTGTCCCAAGCCTTTAGCAAGTGTCTCTCCTAAATTTAAAATCGTTAATTGTTTACTCATTGTTATGATGATAACAATAGCAATGATAATAACAGGTCCGCTCCACATAAGTTGTTTCCAAGTCGTACCTGAAACACCACCAGCAGTCCAGAAAGTAAGTGTTTGATTCAGCTTAAATGTTAAAGCAATACCTTGACTCAAAGCCGTTAAAAGTGCACTTACAGCAGCACCTGCTAAAATGATTCTCATAGGATTGAAGCCATCACGTCTAGATCGACCTATTGTTAAGACAATAAAGCCACCCAACATCGCACCTAAAAACCCTGCACACATGAGCATTAAGAATGGTGCTACTGGATAAAAAGCAAATGTTAACGCCAATGCAAATGAAGCCCCAGAGTTTAAACCTATTAAACTTGGATCTGCAAGTCCGTTTTTAGTTACACCTTGAATAACAGCACCAGCAACTGATAATGCCATTCCAACTAATACCGCACCTAAATCACGCGGTATACGTATCTCACTAATAATATTATGTTGTTGATTTTTAGGATTATAATGAAAAATAGCATCCATAATAGTTGAAAAACTAATTTTCGCTTCACCTATCAAGATAGATACAAGCAATGCGCCTACTAACAACACAAAGACTAAAATAATATAGCCAATAAAACCTATGTTTACTTTTTTATCTTTCTCCATCATGATAAAAATTCCCTTTTCTTAGTTTATCTATATATTATGAATAATTACGTTCGAATAAGTCATAGGTCACTAACAATGGTTTACCTGTACGAGGGTCCGTACTAAGTACGACATCAATATTAAACACTTTTTCTAGAATATCTTTAGTCAGCACGTCTTCAGTAGCGCCACAAGCAATGATTTCACCTTTCTTCATAGCGATAAGATGATCAGAAAAACGAATAGCCTGGTTGATGTCGTGTAAGACCATTATGATGGTACAACCTTGTTCTTTATTTAATTGTTGAACTAATTCTAAAATTTCTAATTGATGTGAGATATCTAAATATGTTGTGGGTTCGTCTAGGAAAATAATGTCTGTTTTTTGAGCCAATGCCATCGCAATCCAAACTCGTTGACGCTGACCACCACTTAAATCATTAATAGAACGATGTCTAAATTCAGATGTGCCAGTAACATTTAAAGCCCAATCAATCTCTTTTTTATCTTCAGCAGATAGACGGCCGAACCCTTTTTGATGCGGAAAACGACCATAAGATACTAATTCTCCAACTGTAAGACCATCTGCTACTTCTGGTGTTTGTGGTAATATAGCAATTTTTTTAGCAATTTCTTTAGTTGATTGCGTATGAATATTTTCACCATCTAATTGAATTTCGCCATTTTTGATTGTTAATAAGCGTGACAATGCTTTTAATAATGTAGATTTCCCACAACCATTAGGCCCAATGATAGACGTAACCTTGCCATCTGGTATTTCTACATCTAAATTGTTAATAATCGTATGATCCCCATATCCAATTTCCACTTGTTGCGCTTTTAAACGATTCATGTTTCCCCTACTTTCATAATAAATAACTTTATGTACGATTGAGTTTGCCAATTGATAATAATTATCATAGTCAATAGAGGTATTATAACATCTTTGTAAATAACTGACTATTTGTAATCGACAAAACAAAGGTTAGGTATTTCATTAATTGATGTCGTCATATCACCTTCACCAATATATTGAAACACCTAATCTTATTCATTCTCATTATTCATCTGCTAAAAAGCCATTACCATATACATCTCTCACATCATGCACAACTAAAAAGGCTTGATTATCAATCTTTCGTATAATTTTCTTAGCTCGAGACACTTGTGTTTTTGCAACGACAACATATAATACGTCTTTTTCTTCACGACTATAATAGCCTCGACCATCTAATATTGTGAGACCTCGTCCAACTTGTTCATCTATCGCTTTCGCTACTTGGTCAGGATTACTTGAAATAATTGTCATTGCTTTTTTAGTATTTAAACCTTCTATAACATATTCCATAACTTTGGTACCTATATATAATGATATAACTGTTACTAAGGCCATCTGCAATGGTAATACAGTTAATGATATGAGTACTACAATCAAATCAAAAAACAATAACGCATATGCAGTACTTACATCTAAATATTTATTAGCAATTTGTGCTAGTATCGTTGTCCCTGCAGTTGTACCACCAGCTAAAACAATAATACCAATGCCCAACCCAACACAAGAGCCACCAAATATAGAGTTAATAATGATATTTCCAGTTTCAACGTGCCAAGACTCAGTTAAACTTAAAAACACTGAGATAAGTACAGTTGCCACAATAGTTAATAACATACTTTTTTTACTTAAAAATTTATACCCTACAATGATCAGTAGTGCATTTGCTACAAAGTTCGTGATGGCTGGAGAAATGTGAAACGCATAATATAATACAATGGCTATACCTGTTACGCCACCTTCTCCTAAATTACCTGAGATAACGAATGCATTAACTCCAGCTGAAAATATGAAAGAGCCTAGTATAACTAAAAGTAAATCTTTAATATTTTTATTCACATACACCAACCCCTTTTAATGTAATATCATTAAAAAGGTTATCACAATCACTAGTGAAGCTACAATATGCATTTTAGAAATAATCTATATCTAGATTATTTTCAAGGTATATTTCTATTTCATCATGTTTAAGTGAACTAATTTAAAAACAAATATAAATTTTCTGAATTTTTTGTTTACTTTGTCAATTACATTTGCTATAATGTGTATAACTTCTTAATAAGAGAAGTTATCTCCTTTGTGTTGTTTATAGTAACAAAACAAATTTTGCTCGAAGTACTGTGACAGTACCTAGTCCTTACCGTTACAAGTACATTAATATTCATTTCCCATAAAAACCAAGTATATAGAGTGTCTCCTCACCCTACATACTTGGTTTTTATCATGTTAACTAAAATCTACTGAAATAATTCAAAAAAATCGTGGAACGAAATTCAAATTGAATGATGTTCCACGATTCTTTTAAATTGTCAAACATGTTATCTATCTTCTTACCAAGCGAATAATCCGACAAACGCTGCAGTAAGTAATGATACTAATATACCTGCTAATAACATCATTGGTACGTATTTAGATACAAAATCTGATGTTTTTTGATCGACAATCCCTTTTAATGTTCCGACAATCATTCCGATTGTAGAGAAGTTAGCAAATGAAACTAAGAATGTTGAAATAACAGCTCTTCTGTGAGGGCTATATGAATCAACGACTTTACTAATTTCACCCATAACTACAAATTCGTTAGTAACAATCTTCTTAGCCATTTGTTGAGCAACAATCCATGCTTCTCCCCATGGCAAACCAAGTAAAAGTGCAAATGGATACATAAATAATCCTAAAATTTGATTTAAACCGAAACTTCCTTTTACGCCTATCCATCCACCGATTAGACCTGTAATTAAGTTTATAAAGCGATCAATTAAGTCTGCTAAAGCAACAAAACTAATTACAAATGCAATGATGATTAATACTAATTTACCTGCATTAAGTACAGAATCACCTAAAAATGAGAAGAAAGGTTGACGTTCTACCGTTTCATTATTTTTGATGCTATAAATGATGTCTTCTTGTTCTTCAACACTGACCGGATTCAAAATTGAAGATACAATTATTGCATTAATAATATTTAGCGGTATCGCTGTTAATACGAGATCACCCGGTATCATTTGAACGTATGCACCAACAATAGCTCCAGAGATTGAACTCATTGACATCATAGCCACTGTTAATACACGCATTTCATTCATACGTTTCAATTGTTCGTTTGATACAGCTAAAGCTTCAGTATTACCTAAGAACATCATTTCGATGCCAAAGAATGATTCAAATTTAGGCTGACGTGTAATTTTCGCTAGCACCCAACCAATACCACCTATAATTTTAGGTAAAATATTGAAATACATTAATACGTCAAATAATGGTACTACAAGCAGAATTGGGAAGAGTGCGCTAATCGCCATATCCATCTGTTTACCGCTAGTGAAACTGCTGAATGCAAAGCCTGTTCCAGTATGCGCTGATTGAATTACCCATGCAATTGCTGAAGCTAATCCTTCTACAATCGTTCTCCCGATTTGGAAATAGACGAAGAACCATGCTAAAAACAAGTTTAATACTACAAGAATTAAAATAGATTTCCATTGGATGTTTTTGCGATCTCTTGAAAATAAAACTGCAATTCCCAAAAATGCAAGTAACCCAATGATGTTAACCAATAAAAACATAAGGCACCTACCTGATTAATTTTTTATGACATTAATATCATAGCATGTCTATACAACAGAACCGTACTTTGTTCACTAATTAACCCCAAAAGTTCTGTTAATAATATATTTTTAATTATACCATGAGGTAATGTTCGAGAAAATAAAGATTTTTTAATTAGTACAATAGAAAGCACTAGAGTTAAATTTACTGCTCTAGTGCTTTCTACTTTCATTTTAATTATGATTTTTTCTCAATATCTTTATAAATATAATCACCAATATATTGAGATGCTTTTCCATTTTCTATAGAACAAAAATCATTATAAAATGATTCTATCTTATCTTGATATTTCACTTTATGTTGATCAATTTGTTTTAACTCTTCAGCTAATTTAAACTCGTCTGTAATAATTTCACCTGGTAGGTCGTTCATGTAATCCATGTAGAAACCACGAAGTCCTTTATCATATTTTTCGATATCGTATGCAAAGAAAAATTGTGGACGCTTCAAGATACCAAAGTCAAACATAACAGAAGAATAATCAGTAACTAATGCATCAGAAATTAAGTATAATTCCGAAATGTCATTATAATTTGATACATCAATCGCAAAGTCATCATATCCATGTAAATCTAAAGCATTCGCAATTAGATAATGCATTCTTAATAAGATGACATACTCATCTCCTATTTCTTTTTGAAGATTAGCTAAATTAATTTTCAAATCAAATAAGTATTGTCCCTTTTTCACAAACTCATCGTCTCTCCAAGTTGGAGCATACATGATAACTTTCTTATCTGCAGGTAAATTCAAGTCACGCTTAATTTGTTCAATATATTCAGTGTCATTTTGACGGTTAACTAATACATCATTTCTCGGATAACCAATCTCCCAAATACGGTCTTCATCCATCCAAAATGCTGATTTAAAAATATCAGAAGAGTATCTATTTGGTGATACTAAACGATCCCAACGTGATGCTTCAGCATAGAAGTTCTTCTTATAGTTTGCAGTTGTCGTGCCAGGCATTCTAACCACTTTCATATCATTGGCTAAACGTTTTAATGGTGTTCCGTGCCAAGTTTGGATATACATTTGATTCTCTTTTTTATTTAAATATAAAGGTAATCTAGCGTTTGTAACCCAATATTTCGCTTTAGCATAGGCATCATAATAAGCTTGAGATCCTTTTTTCACTTTAGTAGCATTACCTGGAATATTGTTATTTTCTGGTTTTGAAAAGACCCAAATATAATTTAAATGAGGATAATGTTTTTGCATGTATTCATAAATATATTTAGGACTATCGCTATAATTTTTACCACCAAACGCTTCAAATACAATTGTATTCGGGTCAACTAAGTCTTCATTATCACTCAGTTGATATTTTGAACGTTCTTTCATCTTGCTATTTAACACAATATTTTTAACTAAACGTGTTTTATTTCGTAAGTCATTAACATATTTGGCATTTTCAACATCATCCATTGATAAGAATAATATTTCTAAATTGTATAATACTTTCCCATCTTTTAGTATGTTCCATTTTAAAGCTTTAACAATTTTAATAAGCGCATCTTCAAGTGACACATATCGAGATTTTATATCTCTAAGTGCAGGATCAAATCCACTTTTAATTTCATTTTTCATTCGTTGAATGAGGAAATTTTTAATTCGCTTATCATTCGTTCTTTGCATAGCATCAAAGAAACTATTAACATGATCTTCAAATTTATTTGTAAAATCTTGATCACTTAATGTATTACCATAAAATGGATCGTATACCTCACCACGATAATAGAATGGGAAGTTGGTAATTCTAACAAAACGCTCCGCATATTTTAAATACTCAAGCACAAATGACGTATCTGCATAAATATCTAATGATTCATTAAATTGAATCTGATGCGCTTTAATAATGGCATTTTTAAATAAAATATTACATGCTGATTCTTTTCTCAAAATTGCATTTGGACTTTTTTGATGAGAAGCATATTGCAAACGTACTTTATCTTTATCTACATACTGTGGTCGTTGACTTCTAAATTTATGAATTGGTGCAATCAGTGTATCTAAACCATTCACATGTTGAAGATAGTAATCAACAGCATATGAGGCCAATTGATCATCGGCATCTAGGAATAGTACGTATTGACCATGCGCTTGTTTCAAAGCTACATTTCGTGCATGTGCGTGTCCAGTATTCTCTTGCAATTGAATGAAGTGAACGTCTTTATCATATGATTTTAATGCTTCTTGTAAGATTTCTGTTGAGCGATCAGTTGAACCATCATCGACAACAATAATGTCAAAATCTTGATTTCTCTGGCTTTTTAAACTGTGAATACACTCACTAATATAATCTTCATTATTAAAATACGTAATAATAATCGATAATTTATTCAATATATTTCTCTCCAATTTTCTATTTATTCTCCGCATGTGTTACGTCATCGATGAGTGATTGATAATTATTTGATGCTTGTTCTACACTAAATTTTTCACTTAATTTTACATCTTTGAAATGAATATTTCTAGCCATTTCCATTGCATCCGCAAACCCTTCGATGTCATCTTTTTTCACAAGTATACCATTTTCATGATTAGTAATTAACTCACTCGGTCCATAACGTACATTATATGAGATAACAGGGCAACCGCTGTTTATACTTTCCATAATCGATAACCCAAAGCCTTCATACTGACTTGTCAATAGTGAAGCTATCACTTTTGAAAAGACTTCTTTAGGATGATTAGTGTGTCCTTTGAATATTACTTTATCTTCAAGTTGAAGTGTTTTAACCAATTGCTTCAATTTGTTTAAATTACCCTCTTTATCTTTTCCATATACAAGCAACTTAGATGAATAACCTTTTTTCAAATAAATATCAAACGCTTTGATAATATGATCAATTTGTTTTTCTTGAGCCAATCTACCAATAAAGCAAAATTGATCTTCTACATCATCTCGACTATTTGATTGCGCTATGCTAACAAAATGAGGTATGACATCTATTTTATTATCATCTATGCCAAACTGTGATTGAATATCATGTTTTTGATATTCTGTTAAAACTATATATTTATCGATTATTTCTTGTTTATCTAGTGCTAATTTATATGAATGACGAACTTTATTCCCTTGTAAATGATTGCTATGAAACATTAATATGCGCTTAATGTCATTTTCACAATCAATCAATGGTCTGTCGAGTAAGCGTGCATCATTAAATACAACACTTCCATTAGGTAAAACATGGTTATAATAATAAGTAAATAACGCTTTTTCATTATTAAAGGTGCGCGTCTCACCGTGCATTGATAGATGTTGAATATCAATCAATTTGTTCTTTTCATCGTTCGTAAAATGTTTCTTTAAGTACACGTTACCCTTTTTATCATAATATTCTTCCATTGTTTTGATTGCCGTTACATCATCAAAGTAATCAATTTTATGTAATCTGCCATTTAGCGTGAATGCCTTACGTTTAGATACCTTTTGTGAATTAGGATTGATTGTATCTTCAAACTTCATAATCTGTCTATTCGCATAATATTTGCGAAATAACACATAAACATTATCTTTATAGTATTTAACGTTATCGCCTTCTTGAATGGCCTCTAACCCACGTATTTTAACTTTAGTTTGAATTGGTAACTTTCTAAATAATCTGGGTTCAACTGGTTCCTCTAATAAATTATAATTCGCAAGCCAATCGTATATGTTGTCTAATTTTGTATTCTCAGTTATTAATTCTTTATTCCTAAAAATTCGATATACATTTTTATAATTAGCGTTATAATTCGTCGTTAGAATTGTAGAAGTTTCTCCCAATTGAGTTTCTAAAAACTTTACTCTATGTAACAAAGATTTTGTTCTTCCACCATGTGTAGGAGGTAAAGTGGAAGTTATTGTATATAACATAATTATGCTCCCATCTTAAGTTTTAAAGTGTGAGACTGTATACTCACATACGTCATTTAATTATTGATGATTATTTCACAGTTAACTACATAAGACAAAACATATCCTTCATTTTTCTTATTAAAAAAGTAGTTGGAACTAACATAAGTCCCAACTACCTAATATTCATTACTCGGTTAAATTTTGAGTAGTAACAAACTGATGGTATTTTTCGTGATTTCTCATTAATTCAGCATGTGTACCTTCACCTGTTACCTTACCTTGATCTAGGAATATGATTTGGCCTGCTTTTTTTATAGTTGAGAGACGATGTGCAATAACAATAGTAGTTCTTCCTTCCATAAGAATTTCTAATGCCTCTTGGATTTTTTGTTCGCTCTCACTATCTAAATTTGCGGTAGCTTCATCTAATAATAAAATATCAGGATTTTTCACAAAACTGCGTGCAATATCGATACGTTGTCTTTGACCGCCAGATAACTTCAGACCACGTTCACCTACTAACGTGTCATAGCCATCATCAAACTGCATAATAAAGTCGTGACAATTCGCTAACTTAGCATACTTAACCAATTCTTCATCCAACACTTCACGGTTTATACCATATAAAATATTGTCACGTATCGTACCACTCATCATAGAATTCGATTGCATTACATAACCAATCTTGTTTCGCCAATTTGTAATTGGAACATCATAAATACTTTGCGTTCCATATTTAATATCTCCAGATTCAATGTCATACATACGTTCAATCAAATTAAAAATTGTACTTTTTCCTGAACCCGACGGACCAACAAATGCGCTCACCTCTCCTTGAGGTATACGGAAAGATACGTTACTAAGAATCGTTTTAATATCATATTTAAAATCAACATTTTCAAATGACAATTCACCATCGTTAATTGAGATATCTTCTATAGGTTGTAAATCTTCCATTGGTTCAATAGGTTCTTGCATGATTTCAAAGATTCTACTACTTGCACCAACTGCTTTTTTATAATCTGTAACTAAGGTTGAAAGATTCATTAATGGCATCGATAACTGCATCACATAAAAAATCATCGCAATTAACGCACCAGCTGTTATCGCACCTGTAGCTATCCTTATCGCACCGAAACCTAATATAACTGCGATCATTAATAACATAATCACACTTGAAATAGGTTGAATGACAGCTGTAATTTTTGCTTGTCGCAGACCTAAATTATAAATCTCACGTAAATTACTGTGCGCGTTGTTTAATTCTTGTCTTTCTGTATTCGATACTTTTACTAAACGCATTTCAGTTAACACACGACCTAGCAAACCACTAAAGTTAGCAATTTCAGTTTGTGTGTTCATTGATATCTTTTGCATTTTGCGACCTAATGGAATCATTATTGCCATAAATATCGGAATTGCAATAAATGTTAATAATGTCATTTGCCAGTCCATAATAAACAACATAACTATGGATCCAATGAGTGTAATTACTGCGGGAAGTAATTGTGGCAATTTCTGTGAAATAAATTCATTTATAACCTTAGTATCGTCTGTCAAACGACTCATTAACTGCCCACTTTCATTCTTATCGAAAAAAGGCATTTTTAATTTAATGATATGTTCCCAAAGTATTGATCGAATATCGTAAATCATTTTTTCACCAATTTTACTTAGTAGATAAATACCAATACCACTTAGTAGTGCATTAGCTATAAATATTCCTGCAAATAAAAGAACGATATTCCAGTTGATACTACTTGTTGAGAATTTATCAACTAATCGTCCAGTAAATAGAGGAATTAACAGACCACTAATACTCCCTAGCGAAGAAATAATGATTGCCGCAATAATCAGTCCATATGGCCACGACAATCGTTTAAATAAGAAAAATAACGGATTTTGACCTTTCATAAATTAGCCCTCTTTTTATATTCATTTTAAAAATTTAATTATATTATTTTCCAAGTATAAAGCTTTAACAAATAAATTCATATAAACAAGTTTATATGATAAAATATTTTAGTTGAAATTTTGAAAAAGGAAAGATAAGAATGAAACGAAGCTTAATAATTACCTTTGCTCTACTTTTAACCATTGTTATTATAGCACCTAACTCCTACGCTTCCGAATATGAACCAACACCTACTGAAATTGCTAGACAATATGGTTACCCGAATGTAACAGATGCCTATCAACCTGAAGGTAGCATAAATGTAAGTCAAACCGGGCAAATTTTGTACGACTATCAATCTAACCAAAAATGGTACCCCGCTTCAATGACGAAGCTAATGACAATGTATCTTACACTTGAAGCTGTGAATAAAGGAGAGCTTTCTTTAAATGACAAAGTACATATTACGGACAAGCATTATCGCATGTCAACTTTACCAGAATTAAGTAATACGAAATTATATGCTGGTGAAACATATACAATTAGCGAGCTACTCCAAATTACAGTTTCTAACTCAAGTAACGCTGCAGCTTTAATTTTAGCTGATGAGGTTTCGGGAAATGTGAATAATTTTACTGATTTAATGAATAAGAAAGCTAAAGCATTAAGCATGTCAAACACACATTTCGTAAACCCAACAGGTGCTGAAAACAAGCAATTAAAAGAATTTGCGCCATCAAAATATAAAAACCAAGACAATACTACTTCCACTGCGAAAGATTTTGCAATTTTAGATCACCATGTCATCAAAGAGACTCCTAAGATATTACATTTCACTAAACAACTTGCTCCTACACAACACGGTGTCACATATTATACATTCAATCATTCATTAGAAGGAGCCAAAATGAGTTTGCCGGGTACAGATGGTTTAAAGACTGGCTCAAGTGATGTTGCAGATTATAATCATACGATTACAACTAAACGTAACAACTTCCGCATTAACCAAGTTATTATGGGAGCAGGAGATTACGTGAATTTAGGTGGAGAAAAGCAACGTAATATGATGGGAAATGCCATGATGAACCGTTCTTTCGATCAATACAGTTATAAAAAGGTACTTTCAAAAGGCACACATAAAATCAATGGCAAAAAGTACTATGTCAAAGACACCTTATATGATGTAGTACCTGAAGGTATGAATAAAAAAGATTATAAATTTATCGTTAAAGATGGTTCAATTCATCTTGACTACAATCGTCAATTTCTTACAAAAGATGATGGACCTCCAAAAGTTGAAGTAACGAAACCTCTATTGCACAAAGCAAATACCATTGCTCAAACGACGTGGAAAGAGCATCCAGTGGTTACCTTTGTCGCATTAGCATTATTAGCAATTGCAATTATACTTATTGTACGTTCAATTATTCATTTATTATTTAAACGTAAATAAAGTGATTGATAACTCTTTGACTATATAGTAACAATATCTTTTACTTTCAGTATTAATATAAAGAACCTAAGTGCTATATCACTTAGGTAAGAAATTCTAAAATGTAAAACAATTAAGAATCACTTTAAAGAACTGCTATAGAGACGTCACCTCAGGAACGCGAAGCAACTTAAGTTAAACAAAGAAGCCAGCAAATGAATTCAAAAAGTTCATTTGCTGGCTCTTTTAATAGGATTAAGACCTTATATTTTTAATTATTTAGCGTCTTTGCCATATAATTCTTGTTTAATCTTAGTTGTTGAAATACCTTCAGTACGTTTTAAGTATACGACTTCACATTTATCTTTTAAGAAGTCGAATTCACCTTCCCAGTCATGTCCCATTACAAAGACATCTACTTCAAAGCGATCCACGTCGATTTCTTTTTGACCCCAATCATTCTCAGGAATAACTAAATCAACATAACGAATTGATTCTAACATCATTTTACGTTGTTCATAATCATAATATGACTTTTTATTCTTAATTTGATTGAATTCATCTGAAGATAAAGCAACTATTAAATAATCGCCCATTTCACGCGCTCTTCTTAGTAATTCAATATGACCATAGTGTAATAAGTCATAAGTACCATAAGTAATAACTCTTCTCATAAACGCTATCTCCTTAACATAGTTTTTAACATTTTTTCATAATCTTAATTTAGCATAAATAAAATTTACATACCATTAATTTTATAAGTTATACTACACTATCTCTTTAAAGTACGCTTAACTAACTGTTTACTGCTAAAGGCAAATTTTTTAGGCATAACTTGTGCTTGAAAACGAAAATATCCTGGTCTTCCAATACCAACATCGATAAGCGTTTGACGCCACTTCTCGTAAGTGTCACGTGTCCAATTTGTTGCACCTTGTTCAACTGCTTGAATGATTCTAAATAGCGCATCGCCAGAGTAGTTCGTATGTTGCATATCTTTAATGTAATGTGTGACCTTATCAATAAATTCAGGTGTAACTTTACTGTATTTTAATAAGTAAGCTTGGATAAGATAACTAACAATTAAATCATCCATTCGATAACTATAGTATGCTTTCTCATTTGTTAAAAGTAGCATCTCCATGACGCGCTGACGTACTCTTCGAGCATCTTCAATATAAGATATAAATGTATCAGCTCGTTTATCTGTGATTGAACCTTCTTGCTCATTATAGCCATATATAATGAGTGGTAGTAATTGGATATCACGTGCTGTTAAATAAGCTCGTGTGACAAAGGTATGCTCTTCACAAAATACAACGTCTTCATCAAAACGTAATGCACTAAATTTAGAATTAAATAATTTTCCACCAGGCCCAATAGATTGCAAAATTTCAGGCGCTTGAGCTAAAGATACTAGTGATTCACGATTCATTTCTTCATGTGTCGATACAATTTTCCAATCTCCTTGGACACCTCTACCAATTTGACCAATGACGATATCAACCTCTTGATTACGTTCATAGTAATCTATCATCTTATCTAGTCTTCCCGGTAAAAATTGATCATCTGCATCTAAAAACATAAATGCTTCAACATCATCAGACATTGCAGCTAATCCAAAATTTCTACTTGCAGCTGCACCTTGATTATCTTGATTGTAAATCATAATATTTTTAACTTCTTTTTGTAATTGAGTGAGCTCATGTCTCGAATGGTCTGTAGAACCATCATTCACACAAATGATTTCAGCCTCATGTGTTGTATCGATAGATTTGATTGCTCTACGTATTGTCTTTTCTGCATTATATACAGGTATTATGATAGCTATTTTCATCTTTTCACCATCTTTTCAATAAATTCTGTAACGCGTCGAACACTATCTTCACGATTATACTTATGCCAATTTTTAAATAAAGGTTTGAACAAGGCAATATCATTTCTAATTTTTAAAATTAATTCTTCTTCAGTTGTTACCTTATATTGTTGTGGAATTGCTTTATAAAATTGGTTTAACCCACGAATTTTATCATATTTATGCTCGTCGTACACATAAAATAATGTTGGTTTGTCTAATAAACTCGCCTCAATAGGTAATGAACTATAATCACTAATAATCACATCCGCCATAATCATCAATTCTTGTGTTGTGGCTATAGATTGACTTTTTGAAATAGATGGATGTAATTGATTAATCAATGTGTACTCGGGTAGCACTTCTTCAAAGCGAGCAACATCTATTTGTCTATTGTTTTCAGAACCTTCACGATAAGTAGGAACATAGACCACCAATTTTTTATGAATATTATAATGCTTTTTCAAACGTTCTTGCTCGGCCTTAAGATTGAATTTTAAATATTTTGATAGACGTGGTAAACCGATTGGCAATAATTGTTCTTCAGTAGCTTCAAATGACTCTTTAAAACATGTTCCCATCTCTTTACCACCAATAAGATAATAATCAGTCGCTTGATACACGCGTTGATATTGTCTAACCATGGTTACATTAGTCAAATCAACTTGATGATCAGTCAGCCCAAAATTTTTCAGTGCGCCAGATGCATGCCACGTTTGAATAATCGTTTGTGTCTTCTTCTTAGTATAACCACCTAGCATTAAATAATACGTATCGATTAAAATGACTTTCGAACTACTTAATGCTTTTATATGTTTGACGATATATTTGTTTCCTGCTGGTATGAAAGTAATGTTGTTAAGATGTTTCAGCCTATATTGCTCTTCAAATTTTGCAATTACAGTTATTTTGTAACCTTTATTGTCTAATTCGTTAATAATCGGCATGACATCTTCAGGAAATGTCATGAGTACCGTAATTTGCTTTTTATCAACTTGTCTCCTTTTGTAAATAAAATTCAATAATGTAATCATCAACATATATACTTTTTTAATAATTAGTCGCATACATTTACCCCTTATATTTTCATTATAAAAATTATAAATCAAAAATTGTCATTATGCTGTATACACAAAATCCTTGATAAACGCATCAACATTTATCAAGGACTTTAAATTATAAGAAATCTGCGAAATGATCGCGATATCTTCGATGTAAAATTGAACCTAGAACAAAGAATATTAAAATAACTATCACGTTATAAATTAATAATTTCCAATGTTCTATAAAGTACCATTCGTGGAATAAAATCGCTGCACGATATGATTCAGCTAAGAAATAAACTGGATTAAATTTAATAATTTCACCAATTGTTCCACCAATACCTGAATCTTTAGGTACCCATAGAATTGGAGACATATAGAATAAAATTCTTAGCAAAGCCTGCATGATCATTTGTGTATCCCGTACAATAATGCCGAGTGTCGACGTAAATAATGCAACAGATGCTGTAAAGAAAAATGTCATTGGTACATAAATTAATAATTGTACAATATGAATTGAAGGGAAAATACCATTAACGATACAAATTCCTATAATAATTAACAATAAACCTATATGACCATAAAAACGACTGGTTACAGTGTAAGTTGGTATGATAGAAAGTGGGAAATTCATCTTCGCCACTTGATTAAACTTCATAGATACTGATTTAGTACCTTCAAGAATACCTTGGTTTACGAAGAACCACATACTAATCCCTACAAGTAGCCAATAAATAAAAGGTATCCCATGAATAGGTTGGTTACTTCTAATCCCCATACCAAATACAAACCAGTAAACCATGATTTGTAATGCTGGATTCAGTAATTCCCATGCTACACCAAGATAGTTATTCGTATTTGTTATTTTAATTTGAAATTGTGCAAGTCTTTGCACTAAGTAAAAATTCTTGATATGTTCTTTAAAAACAGATCCTACTGCCGACATTGAAATTAACCACGCTTTCAATTAAATATCCACAATGTATTTACATTTTTTATTTAAAATTAGGATAACTATATTATATATAACGTTTTCTCAAAAGTTTAATATAATTATTACGTACATACAGTATTATTTTATATTGTAGAGAAGATTACTAGAAAATAAGAACCATAACTATGGACTTAATTTTCCAAAAAAAGTAAAATCTACTTATTGTTTACAAAAAGTTATTCAAAATCTCTTATACACTTTACACTAGGTTAATAAATTTAACAACTATTGTATGATGTATTATAATCTATATAAGTATTTATAAGGAAGGAAATATCATGAGCGTATCTGTAAATATAAATAATGTGACAAAAGAATATCGCATTTATCGTAATAATAAAGAACGCATTAAAGATGCCTTAATCCCTAAAAATAAAAACAATACATTTTTCGCTTTAGATGATGTCTCTATAACAGCTCACGAAGGTGATGTCATAGGTTTAGTCGGCATTAACGGCTCAGGTAAATCTACATTAAGTAATATGATTGGTGGTTCTATTTCCCCAACTTCTGGAAATATTGAACGTAATGGTGAAGTCAGTGTCATCGCAATCAATGCAGGTCTGAATGGTCGTTTAACTGGTGTAGAAAATATCGAATTTAAAATGTTATGCATGGGATTCAAAAGAAAAGAAATCAAGCAACTTATGCCTCAAGTTATAGAATTTAGTGAACTCGGCGAGTTTATCCATCAACCTGTTAAAAATTATTCAAGTGGTATGCGTGCTAAATTAGGATTCTCGATTAATGTTACAATTAATCCTGATATCTTAGTCATTGACGAAGCATTATCTGTTGGTGACCAAACTTTCACTCAAAAATGCTTAGACAAAATTTATGAGTTCAAAGAAGCGAATAAAACGATTTTCTTCGTTAGTCATAATATTCGCCAAGTCCGTGAATTTTGTACTAAAATTGCCTGGATTGAAGGCGGAAAGCTCAAAGAATACGGAGATTTAGAAGAGGTTCTTCCTAAATATGAGCAATTCTTAAAGGACTTTAAGAAAAAATCAAAAGCTGATCAAAAAGCATTTCGCAAAGGTTTAGATGAAAAACGCTTTATTGTTAAATAGCGATAATTAAAACAAAAAATTTTAAAGGCGGATTCAGTCCTCTCGACTTGAATCCGCCTTCTTCATATTTAAAATAATTAGTATCAGATTAGCTACTTATTTTTGCTTTTTCATTTTTCGTTGTACTTTAAAAACTTTAAACATAAACTTAGGAATGCTACGCATACGTCCAATACGTTTCCAATCGATTAATAAACGATATACCCATTCGATATTTAATTTAATAAATAGTTTAGGGGCGCGTTTTTTTGTGCCACTATATATTTCAAATGAGCCGCCCACACCCATCATTACAGTTCTTTTAAAGGTGTGTCGATGTTTTTGAATCCACTCTTCTTGTTTAGGGAAACCCATTCCTACAAATATATAATCAGGATTAAAACGTTTTATGCGCTTGATTACCGTCTCATCATTTAAATCTATATAACCATGATGGTAATCGAATTGCGCCTGAGGGTATTTGTGTTGTAAATTTTTATGTGCTAGTGTGACTACTTCATTTTTGGCACCAAGTAAATATACTTTTTGATAATTTGTATGGGCAATCTTTAAACAATGTTCCATTAATTCAATGCCCGGCACACGTCGTTTCAACGGTGTTCCCAAACGATTTGATGCTTTAATAACACCTGTGCCATCCGGGACAACAAAATCCGCACTATTAATTAACTGTTTATAAGTACTATGCTCTGACGCATAATCAACGATTTCTGGATTAGCTGTCACGATAAACAAATTATCCTCAGTCTCTTGTGTGAAAAATGTTTTGACATGTTCAATCATATCTAACATGGTTACATTATTAAATTGAACACCTAAAATATCCACTTTAGTCGCTGTTGTCTCTTTTTGATCATGCATTTAAGTAATCTCCTTACTGTCTAAACAATTTTCATATGCATATATTATATGAAAATAGAATCATAATAAATAACTATGTAGCTGTCTACATATATTTTCAAATGATTTATCTTCTTTTTTTAGTTCTCTCATTAAAAGATACATCTAAAGTCTAAACGCTAAATCATCAAATTTACTTTATAATAAATACTATAATCTTACACTCGACGAGGTCAACTATGGTCTATTTAGAAAACTTTTTTACTACAACTATTAATTTAAATATATATTTAATCTGTATTATAGCAATTATCTATATTATGATTCATCAAAATAGACATCGTCAATTCAATCAATATTTAGATGTTTATTTAAACTATATTCCTGTACTTACACATGAATTCGGTCATGTATTATTCAATAAAATCAGTGGTGGACGCGCAAAAGATTTAGTCATCATCACACGGCCTTCGGAACGACTTCAAACGATGCAACAAGGCTATGCCATTACCCAATCCAAGGGGCTCATTGGACAATTCATTACTACTCTAGGTGGCTATATTATGCCTCCATTAATGCTTTTAATTGGTCTAAGTGCTGCGTATTATGGTCACCCTAGTTTGTTCTTAAGCGCTTATATCATCATTTTCATTTATTTTTTAATGCTTACATCACGCAAACTATCACCTATCATTGTACTAATTATATTTATTGCACTTCTATACTTCTTAGTACAACATGATAATCAATTATTATTTTATTATCTAGTCACATTTATTTATCACCTTATACTAGGTGTCTTATTAGGTGAAGTTTTACAATCAAGTTGGACGATATTCAAACTGACTTTTCAGCGACCAATTCCAAGTTGGGATGGACGCACATTGACAGAACTTACACGCATACCAACTTTCTTATTCAGTACATTATGGATAGCGATTAACATATTATCGATATACTTAATGCTTATCTTTACAATTTAATAAATTCATTCAAAAAATCTCCAATAAAAAGGTATTATTGAACCTTTTATTGGAGATTTTATTATCTGATTTAAACATGCTCTGCGAAAATATTCATTGCATTATCATAACTTAGTATCGTTACAATATCATTTCGTTTCACAATCATTACTTTATTTGTTTCATCTTTAGTTACGATCTCAACATCATTTCCAATTGAAATATTTTTGCTAGAAAGGTATACCAGAAGTTCGGTCTTATCACGCACCCGCTTAATCGTCACTTTATCACCAGGTTCAAATTCTAATAAAGATACCGTGAATTTCTCTTCAAAATGCTGGTTTCTAGGGATAATACCACCGTGTGGACATGTTTCAGGATAATCAAGTATCTTATCCAAGCGTTCTACAAATAAATCTGAAATGCGATGTTCCAAGATTTCCGCTTCTTGATGGACTTCTTCCCAATTATATTGTAAAACTTCTATTAAAAATAACTCCAACAGGCGGTGACGCTTAATGATATCCAACGTATGTTTCAAGCCCTCATCTGAGAGTTTCACACCTTTATAGTGTTTCGTTTCAACATAACCAGCCTTTTCCAAGCGTCCAACCATTTCACTAACTGAAGGAGGTTTTATATTTAAGTACTGAGATAACTTTTTATTTGAGACAAAGGATGTATCCCCATCATTGGCTAATATTGCTTTTAGATAATCCTCTTTTTCTTCAGTTAACATCATTTCACCTCACCCATACATTCACTTTATTGTATCATGAATTGATAACGAATGTTATTCACCTTATTTAAACAAACCGTACCTTAATAAAAAAAGTGAGGCTAGGATAGAATTCCATTTGAATTCATTATCCCGACCACACTCTATTATATCTTCAATCATATTTATTAAGTTAGTCAGTTAAGCTATCAACGATAACCATTTCATCATAGTTTATCGCTTCTCTTAATTTCAATGCCGTACTTTCAGTAATCTCTCCATCGTCAGTTAAATTAGATAAAACACGGCGTTGTTCTCTTAAAGCATTTAATTTTATCTTCGTAATTGAATCTTCGGCACGCGTATTAAAGAAATTAGATGGCGATAAGTTATCTATTCTCATAAGATAACCGTCACAAATCATACCAACTTCTAATTTGTTATCTTCATTCGCTTCATCTACAAGACGACTCACAACATTATAATGAACAATCTTATTGATTTTAGAAAGTTCCATTAAGTTATCAGTAACACTTAATGATGATGCCGCATTGGTACGTGTACGTATACGACGTTTTAATAGTACAGCTCTCGCACCAACAATCATACGACGTATCAATGACGCTTGACGATACACTTGTGTACGTTCTGCATAACGCATGTAGTTTTCTAATACACTCGCAGTTATTTCACCATCATCGGCAAGTCGTTCTAACGTTTTCGTTTCAACCTTAAAAGCTAAACTCTGTAATCTTTCGAGTTCTTTTGAGTTCTCATCATCCTTTTCAACAGATTTCAAGAACGTTAATTTATCGTGATATTCTTTAATAACATTACCATAACGATAACTTGTTTCAAATGATGAATGATGATTCAAATAATCTATGACATGTTCAAGAATATATATTCTAGCTTCTTTAAAATTCATACTTCCAATCTTAGCCTTAGGTGCACTAGATGTTACAAACGGCAATACAACTTGTGCAATCACAAGACTTATAATAACCATACCTGATGAAATAAATAGTAAATCATTACGATATGTAAACGCATGATGATCTGCTAAAAAGTATGGTAATGTTAATGCGATTGCTAACGAAATAGTTCCGTGCACGCCACATAGTGTCATGATAAGCGCATACATGCTTCGTTTAGGTGGCTTCTCTTTCTTCTTGTCTTCTCCTTCTTCATTCATTAATTTTTGGAAAGGACTGACAGATAAATAGAATAGAGGATAGAGCACATACACCCATATGAATCTAAATAAGTATACCGCTAACGCAACGAGTGCTGTTATCACAACTAAGAACAATAAATTGTGTGGTTCAGTCTTTACAATATTTCCAATTACTTCTGGAACTAAAAATCCTAATATTGAAAAAACAAAACCATTCAATGCATATCCTAGAATGTTCCAAGTGTGATTGTAACTCATTTGAAGTCGAGTACGTGTTTGAGCGATACGATCACGTTCAAAACCATGTACTAAACCTGCTACAACGGCAGCAATAATACCTGACGCATGAAACATTTCAGCAACAAGATAGGTAACAAATGGCGTTAATAGTTGTAAAAAAGTAAACATATTAATGTTTTCTATGCCACGTCTTGTAAGTGTTAAACGGAATCTAACAAGCGCAATACCAATAAGTAAACCAATAATCGCACCACCGATTGACGCGATTAGAAATTGTTGCACCGCTTCAAATAATGAGAATGAACCAGTAATTAAAACACCTACCGCTATTTTGAATGAGATGATACCTGCTGCATCATTAAGTAACGATTCACCTTCAAGGATAGTCATAGCACCTTTAGGTAAAACCTTACCTTTTGTAATAGCTTGCACTGCCACAGCATCAGTTGGACATAATATTGCGGCTACGGCAAAAGCTGCACCAATAGGAAGTGTCGGCCAAATCCAATGAATAAATAGACCTACACCAATAACAGTTGTAATAACGAGTCCTAAAGCCATTAACATCACTGGTTTAATATAACGACGTAAATGAGCTCTCGAAACGTTAACACCTTCCACAAAAAGTAACGGTGCAATCGTTGCTACCATAAAGAGTTCTGAATCGAAGTTAAATTCTACAGGTACTGGCGTTAAAAAGAGGAGCATTCCTAAAGCAATTTGAATGAATGCCAGAGGCACTTTGGGTAAAAAAGTATGAACAAAGGAGCTTACAATAACTACTGCTAGAAATATGAGAATCGTTTCAAATATTTCCAAACTTCCACCCCATTTTATACTTCATATTTAATTGGAGAAATAAGACTTGCCTAATATAAAAATAAGTTTTATGTCTATTTATATCCTGATAAAATACATCTTAAACTCACAATCGGTTAATTATAATTTTACCATTAAAGTTACAATGAATTAACTAACTTGCATTCATTTCTAATCTATTTTAATTAAATTGAAGACACTATAATTCACTTCTAAACCATACATACATTTTTCATTCCCTATTACAATAAAATTCAGTAATAGAAGTCATTTATTATGAATAAATTTAAATTAGTTCTTCTTATATGGTCTTTTGTACTAATGATTGCAACCTTGTTCTTTTGGACATTATTTCTGCCACCATTGTCTGAACTTGAAAGCGAGAATGCATTGGCACAAATGGTTGTGTTTGTCCCATTTATAATTGCGTACCCAATTTTATTTCTGATTATATGGCTTTTAGAAATCTTTTATCTTTTTACAACGAAACACTGGTCTTATATGGACTTATTATTTTTATTACTTAGTTTAATAACGCCAATCTTATTATTGGTTATTCATTTTATAATCGCTACATCCCCCATACCTTTCCTACTTCTTTACATTTATTTAAGTATATCGACCGTGTTAATGACACTGGTCTCTTATATAAATTTAAAAAAATGAGATTGAGCATTTCAAAGTAGTAGTCTTAACTATTACTCATTCTTGTTCAATCTCATTGATTTAATCAATCTTTAGTTTCTCTTCTAGTTTCTGATAAACTTTCGATTTTTTCTTCTTGCTGTTTTTCTTTTTCTTTCTGTCGCTGCTTCTGAACATCGTAATAAATTTTTTCACGACGCTCTTCTCGAATTCGAGCTCGATTTTTAAGTTCTTCTGTAGAATTGTATTCTTTAGAACTTAATAAAATGGAAGATCGACTTAGTGCATCATCTTTGCGATACATGTATGCACCTGTCCGATATGCTGCTCTGGCAACTAAATGCATACCTACCGGTGATGTTAAATTAATAAAAACAATTGATAATAATAATCTAACACTAAAGAAGCTTTGTTCATTCGTAAAGTAAATTAATACACCCACTAATGTTAGTAAGACAGATAGCGTAGAACTCTTGGTAGATGCATGACTTCGTAAAAAGACATCTTGAAATTTTACAATTCCAATTGCACTAATTACGGCAATGATACTGCCTAGAAATATGAGGAAAGCGGCAATCAAATCAATGATTTCGTTTATTTGTGCCATTGAATACTCGACCTCCCCCTATAAATCTAGAAATAGATACAGAACTTACAAATGAAATAATTGCAACAAGCATTATGGAATCAAGGAACGAAACAGTATTATAAATAACACTAACTATACCTATAATGCACATGATGACAGCACTGGAAGCATCGAATGCCACAACCCTATCAGCTGTAGTAGGTCCTTTGATTAAACGGAATAATCCAATTATGAACGCTATGCCAAATAATACTAATGCACTTGTAATAAAAAAATTCGTGAGCGTTTCAATCATTGTGACACCTCCGTAATCAAGTTTTCATATTGTTTTATGCTTTTAAGCAGACTTTCTTTTTCTTTTTCTGAAACATCTATACTGTGTATAAAGAATTTATTGGTAGTCTTCGAAATACGAATAACTGTTGAACCAGGCGTAATAATGATTAGAATAGTTAAAAACGTAATTGCCCAATCATTTTTTAAATTCGTTTCATATGTTAATAACCCAGGGTTCATATGTCTCGTTTTAAATAGAATATAATTAATAATACTAATACTAGAAGTAATTAATTGGTATAAATACACACCTAAGAACTTTATAGCAATCCATATCTTCTTAGGATAAAAAGATTGCCCAAAGAAACGATGTAATATATAAATTACGATTAAACCAATGATGAAGCCAGATACGAAGGTAGAGAATTGAAATGAGTCTTCATCTTGAAACAGTACCCATAAAAATGCGATTAATATGTTCAATACAACTTGTCTCATTTATTCCCCTCCTTCAAATGTGAATTGACAATGCTATGGAAATAATTATCATCCATATTCAATTTTGTTGCATTTTCAGTAGCATTCATCACAACTGGCGCTGCAATACCCATTGCAAGTACGACTGCGACTAAAATACCCAGAATCGTTTTACGGTGCTTAGGTAGTGGATTGAAATCAACCTGTTCACCATCATTGTCTCCAAAGTACATAATAAATAAAATTCTAAACAGACTATACATTGCTAATAGACTTGTGATAATCATTAACGCTAAGCCAATGTAGTTACCATTTTCAATCGCACCTTGGAAGATGAGTACTTTTCCTGGGAAACCACTAAATGGCGGTACGCCTCCAATCGCAAATATCATAACAACAAATGCAACACCAAAGAATGGTTCTTTCTTAGCTAATCCACATAAATATTTATATTCGCGGTAACCAGACATATAAACTAAACTACCTATAATAAAGAACAACATTGTCTTCACAATAATGTCATTCGCTAGATAGAAGATAGCACCATGTACACCTGCAAAGGTATTGGAACCTAGACCTAAAATGACAAAACCTATCGATAATATAACTTGATATGAAGCCACTTTCTTAATATCACGATATGCAATAACACCGAAAGCGCCTATAAGCATTGTGATACATGACATAAATACTAACAATGGATGTGTCACACCCGTATGTTGATCAAATAGAAGTGTAAAGAAACGAATGAGTGCATATGCACCTACCTTCGTCATTAACGCTGCAAATAAAGCGGCAAGTTCAGTGTTAAGCACTGCATAAGCTTTAGGCAACCACATAAATAGTACTAAGGCAGCTTTCGAACCAAAGGCCACTATAAATACAATTGAAATAATAATAATCGCTTTATTATCATGGATTTGATCTAAACGTAAAGCAACTTGTGAGAAGTTTAATGTTCCAACCATCTTGTATAATAAACCAATACCTAACAAGAATAACCATGATCCTACGATATTCAGTACAACATAAATAATGGCTGCTCTTAATTGTTCGACAGATTGTCCTAACGTTACTAATACAAATGAAGCTAGTAACATGATTTCAAACATAACATACAGGTTAAATAAATCAGATGTTAAGAAAGAGCCAATAACGCCTGTTGTTAAGAATAAGATAAAAGTAGGCAAGTAGTATCGATTAACACGATCTTCCCCACGACCAAATCCGTATGACATAATGAGTGTCACAACAAATGACGCCACTGTAACCATAACTAAACTCAGTGAATCACCTAAGAATTGGATACCATAAGGTGCTGCCCAACCACCAAAATCAAGCGTAATGGGTTTATGTTGTAAGACGTATATCAATAAACATAATGAAATAATTGTATTAACAGACATTGTTCCAATGTACAAAATTTTAGATAGCCTGTTCTTTTCTTTAGTAAAAACAAGGACTAATGCACATAACAATGGTAATAGGATTGGAAGGACTAATAAATTACTGTTCATTTTCATCCTCCTCTCCTCTTAATACATCAATATTTGCTTCTTTAGTAACACGGTATGTTCGATAAACTAATACTAGTAAGAAGGCAGTCATTGCAAATCCGATAACGATTGCAGTTAAAACAATAGCCTGCAATAATGGATCCACATAATTAGTATTAGAACCGTGAATTAAAGGTTCCGTCATCTTATTACTATAATGACCCATACTCATAATAATTAGATTTCCCGCATGCGTATAAATCGAAATACCTATAACAATTCGAATTAAGTTGAGTGATAGTATCATGTACGTTCCTATAAATACTAAAAATCCTATCACAAGTAATAATATTAAATTCATGATTTACCACCACTCAAAGCCAACATAATTGTTACGATGACGCCGACAACCGTTAACAATATCCCTAATTCAAATAATGTAATTGTCGTTACATGTAATTCACCTAATAATGGAAAATGGATGTATGCTTCACTTTGGTATAGGAACGATTTACCAAAGAAAACCGGAACGATTGCAGTAAGTGCTGAGATTATGGCACCAACAATCATTAACTTTTTAAAATCAATAGGTAAACTTTCTAATACTTCATGTACATCAAAAGCTAGGAACATTAGGATAAAGGCCGAACTAAAGATAAGACCACCTATAAAACCGCCACCAGGATTGTTATGTCCCGCAAAGAAAACATAAAAGCCGAATGTTAATAAAATAAATACGACGATTTTAGTAACGGTTCTTAACACAACATCATTTTCTTTCATCTTGGCCCCTCCTATCTTTGTAATGTAATAATGTATAAATACCTAAACCGGCAATAATTAAGACGATACCTTCAAACATTGTATCTAAGGCTCTGAAATCTCCTAAAATAGCATTTACAATGTTTTTACCACCAGTCAATTCATAGGCATTCGTATAATATTTAGAAATTGACTCTAGACCATCACCTTGTTGCGCAATAAATATGAGCGTTACTACGGCTCCAGCCATAATAAATGATACGATAATTTTGATTGCTTCTTTTTTCATATTCGCTGTTGTACGAGCGATATTTGGCAATCTAGAGAAACTTACAATAAAGAGAATGGTCGTAATTGTTTCTACTACTAATTGAGTTAACGCTAAATCTGGTGCTCTCATTAATAAGAAGAATAATGCAACACTGTAACCAATAATTCCATTTAAAATAACCATTGTTAAACGTTGTCGAATAAACACTAACGCTATACCGACAACACTAATCATAATGCCTAAAATAACTTCCAATGGACCAAATTCTGAAACTTCTATTTGATGTAACTTTGGCAAACCTACTTGGAATATGCCATATGCAATTAATATAGAGAAAATAAGAACCGTTATAATATTATAATGGTTTAATCTGTTATTCATTAAACCTCGAATCATTTGACCTGAATAACGTTCAAATCCTCGATACACGTTGCGATAAGAATTTGTAATAGAAGCATATTTAATGACTTGATGCGTAATAGCTTTCCAGTTTACTTTTAACGCTACAATGAGACCAACTATAATAACAATCACACTAAAAATGAGTGGCAAATTAACACCATGCCATTGAGAAACATGCGGTGCTATTGCATCTACGCTACTACCCAAATTGGTAACATTTCGTAGTGCCGGCAATACTAAGTGCTCAGTGAAAAAGTTGGGAATAAAGAAAATGATTGGTATCATAACCATTAAAATTATTGCAGGTAAACTGAACAACCAAGGTTCATGAATATGTTTCTTTGGCACTTTCTTTTCATCAAATTCTCCCCAATAAGTTTCTTTAAGCATGTAAACTGCATACACAAAAGTAAAGATACTTGCTATAACACCAATAGCTACAACAATAATCGTTAACGTTAAACCAAATTGTTGAAGTTCGATTGCGCTAACTAAAGAATCGAAGAACATCTCTTTACTTAAGAAACCATTTAACAACGGCACACCTGCCATTGATAACGCAGCAAGTGTCATAACTAAATTCATTTTCGGGAAGAATTTACGCATTCCACTTAGTCGGCGAATATCTCTCGTACCAGCTTCATGATCAATGATTCCGACACCCATAAATAGAGCACATTTAAATATTGCGTGATTCATTAAATGGAATAAACCGGCGAATAAAATTAATGTATACGTCTCTGACATTGGACCTGATGAGTGTTGCGCAACACCTCCACCTAGACCAACCATCGACATAATCATTCCTAGTTGGCTAATTGTTGAATACGCTAAGATACCTTTTAAATCATATTGTCTTACGGCCGTTACAGAGCCAAATATCATTGTAATCAAACCTACAAAAGTAACAATATAAATATAACTATCACTTAAACCTAAGATAGGCGTGAATTTAAATAGTAAAAAGATACCAGCTTTAACCATAGTAGCTGAGTGTAAATAGGCACTTACAGGGGTTGGTGCAGCCATGGCTTTAGGTAGCCAAATATGGAATGGAAATTGGGCTGATTTCGTAAATGCACCTATTAACAACATTATCATCATTGGTATAAATAGAGCATGTTTACTAATGCTATGACTTTGAGTAAGTAATTCTGAAATCGTATTTGTACCAGTAATGATATACAACATAATGAATCCTGTTAATAAGGCTAAACCACCTAAAACAGTGATAATAAATGATTGAATGGCGCCTAATTGACTTTCGGCATTGCTATACCAGTATGAAATTAATAAGAATGACGATACACTTGTTAATTCCCAGGAAACATACATTAAGATAGTATTATTTGAGACTACAATACCCAACATACTAAACATGAATAATAATAAATATAAGAAGAAACGCGGTAAGTTATCTATATTAACAGATAAATACTGAGTAGCATAAAAGAATACTGCCACCCCTATAATGGAGATAATTAATCCAAACATTAATCCTAGACCATCTAATCGAAAATCTAGATTAACATCAATAGCGGGCATCCATGGAATTTTAAATTCTACAAATTTTCCATGTAGAACATTAGGAATTTGGGCTAAGAAATATCCCGAAGCTAAAATAGGCGCTAACAAAGCAATATATCCAGCGAACCGTCTCAATGGCTTAATAAACAACGTCATTAAGACGATTAACATAATAACTATTAGTCCACCTAGTAAATATACTAAGCTCATCAAAAGCCTCCTTTTCAGTGAAAATCAATTATAAATTTAAAGCGATAATTGTATGAAGTTCATCATCGGCAGACAACCCGATAAATTTCACCGTTTCTTGAGTTGTCTGATGACCTAAATATTTTTGTATGATTGCAATAGAAATACCCGATTGATAAGCATGATAAGCAAATGTTTTTCGCAAAGTGGTCAATCCAATATGACACAAACCTAACTCTTCAGCGGCATGATGAATGATTCGGTAAGCTTGTTGTCTAGATAACTCTTTATGTGTTCTTATCGATTGGAATAATAAATGATCATCCATAAGCTTATTATATTCAATAAATCTTCTAACCTCTTCACGTAAATCGTTTGGTAACAAGATTTTGATTGCAGGCGCACACGACTCAATCCAAGATGATTTTATTTCATCTTGATCAATCATTTTGACGTCTTTCACTTTTAGATTTAATAAATCTGTTAAACGTATACCCGTATGTATAGCTAATTTAAATAAAAGATAATCTCTATCAGATTTCTTTTTTAATACATCATACATCTTTTTTATATCATCTTTATTTCTGATCGGTTCAACTTGATTCATTTATCCACCTCATAAAAGTTTCTTATTTAATGATAAACCATATTTTAGTAACATTAAATGTTTTTGCTCAAATTTCTTTATATAAATGTGTCCCTTTTATGAATGGATTTCGATATATAGAGTGAAAGGAGGTGACAAACATATGAATGAAATTTCACAATTATCTGTTGTTTGCACGCATATCACTCACGACGCAAGTGGTAAAGCGAAAGAAACAAAACGTCGTTTTACTAACTTAAACACTAAAGCCACAGATTCAGAAATCAGATCATTCGTCAATATCATTGCACATCTGATTAATGAAACATTCGATAAAGTTGAGGTGGTTAAAACACAAGTTTTAGCCTAATTTAACTTAAAAATTAAGAAAGGAGGTATTCTACATGTCAAAGACTTTAGAACTTGCTTTTAAAACAAATTTAAATAAAACTGCTAAATTGCAATTCCCACAAGTTAACGTTGCTGTGTCTGAGGCTGATGCTAAAGCTGCTATGGATAATATTATTAAACTTAATATTCTACAACCTACAGTTGGCACACCTATTAAAGCCACTTATGCTAAATTAATAGACGTTACGAGTACTACTCTATTTGAAACTAAATAACACATTCTGATGTTTCAATGAGTGTGAGACAAAAAATGTTTCATGACTACTGCGTATATTCGTAATAGTTGACTAAGCTGACAAGACGCTTAAATCAAGCTTTTCTCACTTCTAGTCAACCTTGCGAAGCTAGGATGAAGAATTCGAAAAGAATTCTGTCCTAGCTTCTTTTTTTATAATTAATACTTCAATAATTTATATTCTGAGTCCACCATTAGTAAAATGCGTTGATATTCGTATTTTGAAATTGGAAACTAAAATGCGTATAATAATGATGTTTTAGTTATGAAAGAAAATATAGGGGGTCTATCGTGGCATTTTTATTTATACTCGGTATTGTGGCTGGTATGATGGTCCCAATCCAAACCTCAATCAATTCTCGCCTAGGACGATATACAGAATCATCTTTTTATGCATCTACCATTTCATTTTTCGTAGGTACACTATTTTTATTTATTTTAAATATGATTTTTAATCCTAAATTATTTGACGCTTCATTTTATAGTGGACATACAATTGACTATCATTGGTGGGTTGGTGGTCTACTAGGTGTTTGTTTCTTAACAGGAAACTTATTATTACTGCCTCGTTTAGGCGCAGCGTTAACTGTTGTCATGACAGTAGCTGGTCAAATCATCATGGGGGTCTTCATAGATACTTTCGGTCTACTTGGCGCAAGCAATCATTCATTCACTTTCCTAAAAGCAGTAGGCATCATAATCCTATTCTTCGGTATCTTATTAATGAACTATATACCTAAAAATAAACTCCAAGAAAAAACAAATCATATGTTTTATGTTTGGCTTATCATCGGCTTTATATTTGGGTTTGCGCCACCATTACAAACTACAATTAACAGTGGTCTAGCTCAGCAAATGCATAATTCGCTATTTGCCGCACTCGTATCTTTCACTGTTGGTACATTAGCATTATTCATTTTAACGTTAATATTTAACAGAAGTCTCAAAATTAAAATCACACATCCTGATATCGGTAAAATCAAGCCAATACATTTTATTGGTGGTGTTCTAGGCGTTGTATTTGTCACATCAAATATAATTCTGATGCCGTTTTTAGGTGCAGCACTGACAACTATCGTCGCAATGTTAGGTCAAATGTTAATGGGCGTTATCATTGATCATTTCGGTTTAGGCGTTCGCAAGAATCCAATAACACTTCGCAAGTTTAGTGGGCTAATTGCCATAGCTATAGGAATTATTTTGTTACGCCTCTTTTAGTTTTTACAACACTATATTAATATCTTTATTTAAAATGTCTTCTTTTCTTAGTAATTGAGAAGACATTTTTTTATTTATAAGTTATTACACTTATTCGTTATATCTCCATTGTATAATAGTTGTATAAAAATTTTATAGAGGTGATCTTATTGAAGACATTTTTTACCCCGTTAAGAATTTTAATTGCCACACTTATCCTCCTCGTCATATCCTTTGTATGTCATATTTATGCAAAAATTCCAACAGAACCTGACACATCTAAAATAGAAACCATTACTGCAAAACCTCAATACTCTCTTTCATTCATTGGCGAACAACAACCTCAAGAAAGTTTCACTTTATATTTCAATCCATCTTTAGGAAATGTTTCTTCCTTACTTGTCAAAAATGATGAAATCATCCATTCTGATACACCTTTATTAGAGTATTATAATCCGCTCCTTGAAAAGCTTATTGTAGATAAAAAGAAGGCCCTATCCTCACTTATCAACCATTCACCGAAACAATCAATTAGTCAACAGTTAACGCTAAACAGCCAAATATTAGAACTCCAAACTCGACTTCAAACACGCATTAATTCCCCTATTCCTGGAAAAGTAACTATCCTAGAAGCACATCCTTCTAAATTAAATACAAAAATAATGCAAATTAATAGCGAAAAACATATTATTCGTGCTAGTATAACTGAATCTCAATTGGAACATATTAAAGCGAATCAAGATGTAAACGTTACAAGAAATCACTCCAAATTATTTACTGGTAAAATTCTTTCTATCATTCAAATCCCTTATAAAGTAGAAAAAGGTGAATCAATTTATCAAGTAGATATTTCGACTCAAGATCAATACCCTCTTGGACGCCACTTTGATATCGATGTTGGAACTTCTAAAATAGAACTACCTATAAGTGCAATTTATGAAAATTATTATGTTTTAATTACACAAAATAACAAAATTATTAAAAGAAGAATAGAATATACTAAAAGTCAAAAAAATGGGTATATTATGGTATCCAATGGATTAAATATTGGAGATAAAGTGATTGTGCATCCTTCATCATCACTTCTACAAAAATAGCAGTGATTTTTTGCAATTGTATATTCATATTAAAATTTATTATATAGAGCGAAATAATAATTGTTCTTAATTAATTGATTTTTATAAATTGCTTTGAAATTCAAACAAAGAATATAATAATCAAAATATTGTTTTATTAAGTACTTCTTTGTTTACTTCTTAATTTTATTTAGTTATAATTAACTAAATAATATAGCATTAAATTAATTTAATAAAATTCTTTTAATCTAAATTATTTAAGTAATTTTAACTATTATAAGACGTTATATATAATTTAACGGGCAAAATAGAAAAAGTGCACAATTAGTTGGGGAGGTTTCAAAATGGCAATTTCAAAAATCAATGATTGTTTCGAATTATTATCAATGATCACATACGCAGATAAATTAAAAAACATCATCAAAAAAGAATTTTCAATTAGCTTTGAAGAATTCGCAGTTTTAACATATATTAGTCAAAGTAAAGAAGAGGCATATTATTTAAAAGATATCATTAATCACTTAAACTACAAACAACCACAAGTAGTTAAAGCAGTGAAAAATTTATCTCAAGAAGATTATTTTGATAAAAAACGTAATGAACACGATGAAAGAACTGTATTAATTCTTGTAAATAGTACACAACGTAAAAAAATCGATTCATTATTAAATAAAGTAAATACTCGTATCGAAGAAGCTAACAAAGAAACTGAATTATAATTTCTTTGTGGCTTTTCTAATTCTATTCGTTTCGATATGAATTTATAACCCTGAGATATTATTTTTAAATAACAAAGCCAATAAATGAAATCCGTAAATTTCACTTACTGGCTTTTTTGTATATCATATGTCGTATTACAAATGTATTTTAAATCATAATATTTCCATCTAATATATTAATGTAAAAGCTTTATATCATGATTCATCAAACAGGCATCCACTTATAAAAATAACTAATATCATTTAATGATTCACTTCTGTTACCTGTTCAACATTTTCTAAAAAACTTAAATATAAGACTAGAAACTTATCTTCTTCTTCAACATAGGGTGCATGTCCAGATTCTTCAAATAAAACCTTCTCAACATTTTGATAACGCTCTTCTATTTTATAATGATTCTTATCATTTATAATTGGATCATAGCGTCCGTTTATAATTAATGTAGGAACTTTAACATAATGTGTGTACCCTTTATTCGCATAAGCCGTATCTAAAAGTGCTCTGCTTGCTATAGCACTATCCTCGGAATTTTGTTTACTGTATAAGCGTTGCCGTTGAATCCATTTCATTGCTGATTCTTGTTCTTTATAGATATACGGGAATAATAAAAGTAATGCTTCAGATTTATTAAACCCTGCAATTTCGTCTTGGTGCTCAATCATTAATTTCGTAAAACCATGAACGATATCCTCAGCTTTTGAAGAGATAATTGTTAAAGATAATAAATGATTTTCATGTTTTTCGGTAAATTCTCTAGCAATAACCCCTCCCATATCATGACCTAATAGATGCGCTTTCTTTAAGTTTAATTTATTGATAAGTACATATAAATCTTTCACATGATCTTCTAAGTTATATGAATCTGGACGTGACGATTTACCATGTCCTCGAACATCATACGCAATCACTCTATAGTTTTGTTGGAGTTGTTTGTTTAATAAATCAAACGCTGCCGAATTACCATCTAAGCCATGAATTAAGATAACGGGGCTGCCATGTCCTTCATCTTGATAAGCTAATTTTGTTTGGTTTAACGTTTCGATTTTTTTCATATTGGCACCTCCCTTAATTGTTACTATACCCACTTCATTAAAAGTTACGCTATGAATGTTCTTAACTTTATTAAAATCATTATTATATAAATATTTTTTAAATTAAAAAAGCACTTGTTACAAGTGCTTTTTAACTCAGTCAATGACTGCCAATATAATAACTCCTGAGACATTGCTTATGTCCCAGGCCCTACTCTCAAGTTAATTTGCTTATCTATTTTGAACTGGGAATGTAAACTCAAATAATATTTATTTCAAGCTTATGTTAATTAAGCGTTACACCCTCGTCCTTGATGATAATTTAATTGTATAAAAAACGATCAATGCCACTATCATGATCCATATAATAAGAGAAATGATTTGTGCAATTTCAGGTTTTGTCACTACTGCATCAATCGTCTTTTGACAGAATAATAAACCAATTGCTGTGTACTCTATTTTTTTAAAAAAGACACCGATCAAGCTTAGTATAATACCTATAAAAAAAACGACTTGATGACTATAAATAGTGATGGGAATGATTCCCCAATTTAGATTAAAAGCACGCATAATGATTAAAATTAGTGCAATTATCGCAACGATATATCCTAGTATCATTTCAAAACGATTGCTATATAGAAACTTCTTCTTATCAATACGAATATTAATAAAAATCGATAATGGAAAAATGATTATACAATAGAATATAGAAATTGCTGTAGCCGCTTGAAATGGCACATATTGCTTATCATAAAGATATGATATTAAGATAAAATTCATAATAAAGAAAATAACAGGATTCGTTTGTAAACCGAATAAATTTCGTTGAATAATCAAAATAATTTGTGCTGGAGATTTGCCACGATAATCTAAATAATCTTCATCTTTTGATTCAGACCTTTTCAAATCATTGCGCAAATTTTCTTTTATATCATCGATTAAATTAGGTGCCATCCCTTTGTGGCTAAAGTAATCGTTAATATTTTCAAGTAACACTTTATCGTTGGTTCTCATGAGTTACTCCTTTGCTATAGTTTAATAACATCTATACGATTGTTAATTGTTCAATTTAAAATTTTATCATACATTGACATTATTTTCTGTTTAATGACGAAAAATAAGAGCATGACGTTATTCAAAAGTTAGAATTTAACGTCATGCTCCTAGTGATGAAATTATAAAATTTGTTATTTTTATTATTTAGCAAGATCAATACGATATAATTTTAAGTTTTTATCTTGAGGTGAATTTGAGCCAAATTGATAGCTTGTTTTACCTTTTTGAATATATCCAAAATTGCCGCTTACTTTATTATATTGAACTCGTGCCACTGCATTTTGGCCTAAATTTTTCTTAACTTGATTATAAGTTGGGCCATTAGCTTCATTATAAGTCATAGAAATTCTAGTAACATAACCTTGGTTCTTTTTACCTACTGCAGTTACAACTAATAAACCTTTATTTGTGCGATACTCATAATAACCTTCATTGTTGCTTGGATTTTTAGAATAAATCGGTGTACCATATTTGTTTGAAACATTTTTGATTGATTCGCCAAGTGTAATATTTTCTAATGATTTTTCACCTTGAGTTAATTGTTGAACTGTTTGAATTGTATTACCGCTAGCTGCTTCAGCATGATTAACGCCTACTCCTGTCATTACTAGTCCAGAGACTAAAAATGCCGCTACTAATTTTTTCATAAGCACTCTCTCCTTTATCTCGTTTCTCGTCTTGTGCTTATTCATAGTATACCCCATTTATTACTAAAATAACAGTATTGTTACGAAAATATTACAAAATAAGTTATTTTATGTAACAAATCAGGATGACGACTGAAGATATCCTAACAACAATTAGTGTTCAGGCATATATTTCTTAATAAATGGTGTTACATCTTCAATAAACTTATCTTTCTCTTCCTCAAAAGGATATAAACTTGATTGAGCATACACATCAAATTGTGACTCTTTAACTAAATCGGCTACTTCTTTAGATTCAAGTGTTGTAATACGCTCACCATGTTCTCCCGCAATAATTAACGTCGGTTTCGTTACATGTTCAAATACGCTTGAAATCGCAGTTTCTTTGAACACATCTTCAATCGCTTGTGTCTCCTCTTTTGTAGAAATTGCATTCGTATCCTCAACATGTTTTAAAAACTTATTAACTTTTCTCGGCTTATGATAACGATGCTTTTCTAAAAACTTATTTTGTTTTTCGTCATCCCAGTTTCTAATTTTATGTGAATATTTTCTGAATAAACGTTCTTCAGGTAATTCACCCTCAATAGATGTTGGTGTTACCATTATGAGGGATGACACATAATTAGGATAACGTTCTGCCAAATCCGCAATTATGGCTGCGCCCATTTCATGACCTATTAATGCTGATTCATCAATATACAAATAATCTAGTAATTGTATGATATCATCGGCAAATTCTTTGAAATCAATTTGCCTTGGTTTATCTGAATAGCCATGTCCTCTTAAATCTAGTAAAACTACTTGAAAAGATTTTGCCAATTCTTTTGCTAAATTTTGAAATATAGAAGCATTTTCATATGCTGTATGTACTAAGACAACAGGATATCCCTCACCCATCGTATTGTAATGTAAGGATAAACCACCTTTTCTAGTAAATAAATCCATCTTATGAATCTCCTCCTTGTTTTATATGAATCGGTAATATTGATAATAACTCTTCACTTGTAGTAATAATAAAGTCAACCTCTTCTTCTAAAGGTTCTAATTCAGCGTCATCATGTTTAAACCACACACTTACCATGCCCATTGCGCGAGCTGGTGCTACATCATTTAAAGCATCATCACCCACATACATTATCTCTTCAGGTTGAACATTTAATTGATTAATCATATCTTCAAATATTTTAGGATGAGGCTTACGGAATCCTACAGTTTCAGAAGTTGATAAATAATTGATTACATGCCCTAATCCTAATGATTGTAAACGAAATTGTTTAATTTTAGATTTACCATTTGCGATAACACCTAAAACATAATTATTTTGCGATAATTTCTCCAAAGTATATAGCGTGTCATAATAAGGGAATACGTAACGATAGAAATGCATTTCAAAATCATTAAATAAATCTTTCCATGTTAAACGATCAATATGGAACTGCTTAATAATTGCTTTATATAAATCAGGTTTATCATTATCTTCATCGTCATCTAATTCTATAAATTTTTGTTTAAAATCTGCTAATTGAACATGTACGAAGTAATCATGAAATCGTTCATATTGTTCCTCAATGAATTTATCTCGAGATTTTGTTCTATCTAATAATGTACCTTCTAAATCAAACACGATTGCTTTTATATGACTTAAGTCCATTGTCAATTCCCTCTTAACTCTATAATTATTCTCATTTTATCAAAAAGTCTTCCATAAAATAATAACGTAACATCCATGTGATACAGTTAAATGTATGTTTAAATATCTTTAGATTGCTTAAGCAAAATGTAAAATAATGTTGGAATACCTATTAAAGCCAAAATAATACTAGCTGGTATTTGCACTGGATGAATTAACACACTACCAATCCAATCTGCAATCAACATCATTGTAGCACCGATTAAAATATTTAATATCATTTGAATGCCTAACGTAAATCTCCAATAATAGCGTCTTATCAGTTGAGGCACTATCATGCCGATGAAACCAATAATACCTGTATATGCTATCGCGACTGCTGTTATTATAGATGCTAGTGTTAGTATCAAAAACATGACTTGTTGGACGTTTAAACCTAATGACCGGCTCTTCAATTCACCTAATTGTAATAACTTAATCGCTGGCACCATACTAAGTAGAATCAATATAATAGGTATAGCTATTAGACCGATGTATATGACCTCTCGCGTTTCAGCCGCTGCAAATCCTCCGAAAAAGTAGTTAGCTATTTGGTTCATCTTATTAGGTTTAATTAAAACTAGAATATACAATAATGCATTAAAGAGTGCACCTATCATCAAACCAGTAATAATAAGAATTTTAAGTGGATAACCACGTGAGATTTTGGCAGCAATCATTAAGACGATCAACAATGCGATTAAACTAGTGCTAATTGAAAAGATGGGCACCCAAATAAAAGATAATCCTAGAAATATCGCCAATCCAGAACCGAATGTAGCACCACTTGCCAGTCCTAATGTAAAACTATCGGCTAGAGGATTATTTAAAACAGTCTGAAACATCTGACCTGCTAGTGTTAATATTGCTCCCGTTAATAAGGCCTCAATAATTCTTGGCAACCGAACTTTAAGCAATATCATTTGATTAAATGAATCCGTTAAGCTCCCTAAGTCCCATAGTAAATAAAGTCCTATGGCACCGATTAAACATATGCACCAACTTAGAAATGTTAAATATATATTTCTTGTCATTTTATCAACTCATCAATAATCTTTCTATTATTTCTTCTATTATAACTGATGATATAAAAGAATGGGACTGAGGGCAGCATTCTTTTATATTCGTAGACTTAGCTTGCATTAGTTATAGCATTTCTATATAACATTCTTTTTGCTAGGTCCCGTAGTTGCATAGTCGCAAAAATAATTAAAACTGAGAAAAGCTTGATTTAAAGCTCTTCTCAGTTCAGTCAGCTACAGGGGATTTGTAATGTAACTTTTCAATATAAATTGTACTAATCTCACTTTTACAATAACTATTTAATTCATATGAATTTATCTTTTATAAATAGCGTCTCTTAATTGTTTTAAACCTTCATCAATACGAGGGCCTGGACGTGAAATTTCATCACCGTTCACAGTTTCAATACGTCCATTTTTCACAGCTTTAATTTGACGGAAACCATCACGTTTTTTAATCACTTTATAGTAATCTGATTTAGATAGACCTTCTGTAGAAATGAGGATATCTGGATTCTTTTTAATGATACCTTCTTTATCCACTGGTTTCCAACCTTCTATATTTGAAAAGCTATTTTTAGCATCTAATTGGGATAACATGTCATCAAAAAATGTATGTTTGCCTGCTGTATATATTTCAGGTTTAGAAGAGACTTCCATAAAAACAGATTGTGACCTATGATGTCTTGGCACCGACTTTATTACTTTTTCAACATTGTGCTTCGTCTCATCAATAAGTTCGTTAGCTTCATGTTCACGTCCCGTTACTTTACCTATTTGTTTAAAAGTTTCATACGTTTGATCCAATGATTGTGCATCTTTCACATAAACCACTTTTACGCCATTTTTTTCAAGACTATCTAACACTTTCTTTGAAGTTCCTTTTTGAGATTCATGTGCTAAAATTAAATCGGGTTTGACTTTTAATAAGGCTTCTTTATTTAAATTCATTGTATTAAATTGTTCTTTCCCCTTTTTAACATCTTTAGGGTAATCGTCCACTGTAGAAACACCTACAACATCTTTTCCGAGACCTAATTCATAAAGAATTTCCGTATTACTTGGCATAAGCGACACGATACGTTTGTATGAATGCTCTTTCGAGTTGGAATCAGATTGATTACTTTGTTTATCTTCTTGTTTATGTTGGTCGTTTTGTCCACAAGCGACAAGAATCAACATGACTAAACTAAGTAATATCCATAACTTTTTATTTAACACGTTCACACATTCCTTTCTAGATTATGTATGCATATATCATAACAAATAATATTAAATATTAATTTAGTTTTTTATATTTAATTGTGTAATTTTATATTATTATTTGTTTATGGAAAATTTTAAATATTAAAAAGCATTGAATATCTCTAAATTTAGAAATACTCAATGCTTTTCTTAACATTACGTTGCCTTGGGATTAGTTCCATACTCATTTGTACCTTTTTCACTATCTGTAACACAATAAATCAATGCGAAAATTGATACAATTAATAATACGATCGAAATAACTAATACAACTACCGTTGCAATCATCAACGATACGTCAGAATAAAAATTACTCAAATACACATTAGATATTGTTTCTAATAATACAATTAATCCTCGTAACAGCATCGATATTAACATAATTAACGGAATTAACATTGTGCGCCCAACATCATGAAATCGACGTACTGACATAGTAAATGTACCTATTACAATGATGACATCAATCGTTTCATACACAATGTTAAAAAACGTATCTCCACCGCCAAACACCCATTTAAGTAAGTCTGCAAGTAAACTTAATAATACAAGTACGATGATATTAGCTAATGTTGCAAACCAATAATGTCGTCTACGAGTTCGACCTTGTACATTGAAATAATTTTTCCAGAATAGCTGATACGACTCAATCATTATAGCGTCTCCTTTAAATATGATTCACTATAATCATTACACAATAAAGAATTGAAGAGAATACTTTATTTAATATAAGCTCGAATTGCTCTTGCAATATATTCATTTAAATAATCATTACGATTTTTATTTATATTTTTAGCAAAACGTTCATCACTTTCATAAGTGAGTGCCATATATTCTAAGAATTGATTGTCCGCATTTGGTACTTGTCGTTGTAATATCTTTTTTAACGTTTCGATATTTTGATACGTAAATGCGTCATCCGCTGAATAGCCATCTTCCAATAGTTGATTCATCTCATTAAAAAATTGATTGAATTGTTCATTAGTATGATCATCATTATCTTGCTTCTCAGAATCACTAAATTGAGTTCTATTATCTTGATATGACCGATAGTAATCCGTGTCACCATATTTTAGCGCCGCTTCTTTATCATATTGTTCATTCACATCAAATTGATTAAATTTGTCCATATTAATCTCCTCATTTCTATGATTAATTAGATGATGATTGAGGTAATCAATGATTTGATTCAGGTGATTTCGTTGATGAATAATTTGAGCATAATTTTCTTCTAATATTACATTTTTATCATTAATACTTTGCTGAAAATAGTCTTGAATGTTCTCAAGCGATAAATTGAGTTGTCTAAGAAATAAAATTGTTTGTAATGTTGATATATCTTGAGAATGATAATAACGATACCCGTTATCATCAATATAACTAGGCACAAGTAAACCAATCTCATGATAATAACGTAAAGTTCTTGTACTAACCGACGTCACTTTGCTCACTTCATTAGGTGTAAAATAGTCATGATTTATCATTATTTTATTCTCCACTTTACTTTATTTTTAATATCATTAATACCTCATTCATCTATTTAGTAGTGTGGACTATGACGTAACGTTAAAGTCAATCATTCTTATTAAAATAATCTTCTAAAAATGTGTATTTTTGAGTCCCATTTCCATTAAAATAGTTTTTCCCAAAATTATCTAATAAGGCATGAAACTCGTTAGCATCTTGATTCGTAAAATGAGGAGGCAATGAAATTTGCTTTTTAAATTTATCATAACTTTCTGTATGGGCGTAACCTAACTTACTATACAAACGTCTTGTATAACTATCAGGAATAAACTCTATACCTTTAAAGATATAGACGAGTAAAACATCAGCTGTTTCGCTACCGACGCCACGAATTTTTAGTAACTCTCTTCTTAGATTATCTCCATAATGTTGAGCAATATTTTCATAATCAAAATTAAATTGATTTAACCACTGAAACAAAGCATGAATGGCTTTCCCTTTATTCCTATAAAAGCCGCTGGAACGGATCGTTTCTTGTAGTTCAGTTAATGGCAACGATAAAATTTTTTGAGGATCAAAGTTTGTTTTTTCTTTTAACCGAAGTAAAGCCATGTCTGCATTTTTCCAATTCGTATTTTGGACTAATATAGCACCGAGCATCATTTCTTCCGGGCTCTCAGCGGGCCACCAATGTTGCGGTCCCATATGCTCTAATAAAGTTTCATAAAGTTCTTCTGTCGTAAGCGTTGGCATACTCTCACTCCAATCTTTACATAATAATACCCTCACAAATCGAAATTTATGAGGGTGTTATCAAAATTTATATAATTCTCTTGATTACATAGATTCAGGTGCAGAGACACCAACCAGTGCTAATGCATTGTGTAACGTAATTCTTACTGCATCTACTAAAGCTATATGAGCTTTCGTCTTTTCTGCATCATCTGTTAATACTTTTTCAGCATTATAGAATTTGTGGAATGCAGAAGCTAAATCTTGAATATAGTTTGTTAAACGATGTGGTGCGCGACTTTCTGCTGCACTTTCAATAGTTGGTTCAAATTCAGCAACCTTCTTCAATAAGTCGATTGCTTTTTCATTTGTAATCGTTGAAAAGTCAGCATCAGCAGTAACTTCAACACCTTGTTCTTTCGCTTGTTTTAAGATTGAGCAAATACGTGCATGCGCGTATTGAGCATAGTAAATTGGATTGTCTTGTGACTTTTCTTTGGCAAGTTCCAAATCAAAGTCGAAATGAGAATCAGGACTACGCATTGTTAAGAAATAACGTGCAGCATCAATGCCTACTTCATCCATAATTTCACGTAAAGTAATCGCATTACCTGTACGTTTACTCATCTTCACTTCGACTCCATCTTGCATTAAACGAACCATTTGCATGATTTGAATTTCAAGACGATCACTATCCACACCAAATGTTTCAAGACTAGCTTTCAAACGATTAATATAACCATGATGATCGGCACCCATTAAATCGATTAGGATATCATTACCACGATTAATTTTATTGTAATGATATGCTGTATCTGGCGTAAAGTATGTGTAAGTACCATCTTTCTTAATTAATACTCGGTCTTTATCATCTTTAAAGTCAGATGTACGTAGCCATGTCGCACCATCTGCTTCATACGTATAACCTAGTTCATTCATTTTAGCTAATGTGTTATCAATGGCACCATTTTCATATAATGATGTTTCACTGAACCAGTTATCAAAGTGGACGTTGAAATCAGCTAAATCTTTTTTCAATTTATCCATTTCATAATCGACACCTAATTGTCTGAATGTTTTAAGACGTTCTTCATCAGAGTAGTCTTTCATTTCAGAGTGTTTATCAGCTAAATCTTTACCAATTTCGATGATATCTTTTCCGTTATAACCATCAGCTGGCATTTCATGACTTGTATCACCAAGTGCCTCGAAGAAACGCGTTTCAATAGAACGTGCTAAGTTAGTAATTTGATTACCCGCGTCATTAATATAATATTCACGTGTTACATTATAACCTGCAGCAATTAAAATATTAGCTAATGAATCACCTACAGCAGCATTTCTAGCATGACCAATGTGCAAATCACCAGTTGGGTTAGCAGATACATATTCTAATAAAATATTCGTGTTCTTAGATTCTTCTGCACAACCGAATTTGTCACCTTTATTGATAGCTTCTGGGATAACTGCAGTTAAATACTGATTATCTAAGTAGAAATTAATAAAACCAGGGCCCGCGATATCTACTTGCTTCACGTTCGCTTTACTTGTGTCTAAGTTATCAACGATAGCTTGAGCAATTTCACGTGGATTACGTTTCGCAACTTTAGTTAATACCATTGCAATATTCGTTGAATAATCCCCGTTTTTAGTATCTTTTGGTATCTCTACTTTAATTTCGGGAATATCTTCAGCCAGATTAGCTTTTTCAATACTTGCTTTAATTTCTTCTATTAAAGTTGATTTTACTTTTTCAATAATATTCATTCGCTTATCTCCTTATAATTAATTTCATATTGATATGAGCCCATCTTTTCATCGTTCTGATGTAACTCGTATTGAATTTTTAATTTTCCACCATTTTCATTCACAAAATGCAGGATGCTACGTGTTTTAACAGTTAAAGGAATACGACCAGCTGGTATATCGTAAAGTGTAGTCGTATCATGACCTTCCACAAAGTGAAGATTCATATTAATATCGCCTTTGCGTATTAATTTAACACCGCGTTCCTCAATTTTAATTGTTACATTAACAACTGCATCTTCAATTTGTTCTTGGTATCGAATATAATCTGCGTTTTTCTTTTGCCATGAACCTTGAGCAGCAAATTCAAATTTTTGTTTTTCACCATTTTGTTTTAGAACTTGTTTCGTTTGAACGTCTATATTCTTATTCAACGTTTGCCTCACCTTAGCTTCTAAATAATACACCACATTATAGCATAAATTAGATAGTGCATGTAGGTGATACTTCTCAGTTTTAAAGCATTTAGGATATATAAGTATCATCATCTATTTTGATAAATTTAGTAATAAAAAGAACAGTATATAGGTTAAATCTTGGAAAATATTACTATAAAATGACTTATTAAAAGTAAACCATCAGCGTGTATTTGGAGATGATATAATATACTAGTCGCCTATCTCTCAGGCGTCAATTTAGGCGTAGAGAGGAGGTGCTAATCTATGCTAGAAATCCTTGTTCACATCACGACCACAGTCATCAGTGGTTGTATTATTGCGATATTCACGCATTGGCTACGTAATCGCAATAATAAATAGGCGACCATAGCCACACCTAAAAATCCCCTCACTACGGCAATAGTGAGGGGATTGGTGCATCTATGCTAGTTTCCTTGTTAACTAAATTATAACACTGGTGAGTGGAGAAATGCAAAATGATTTCACACGATGACTCAACTAATTAGAAGAAACATATTAAACAACGGTAGAAATTGAGATGTGCGATATATTCGATACTAGATAAACAACATATTTTAAAATTGTATTTTCTTTTTTAGGTAACATCATTCTCACATATCAATATTATTGGAAACTATTAATTTAATAGAAAACAATATATGATCCTACATTGACATTAGCATTTAATTTGGCAAGACTATTTGGTACCACTGTGGATGAATTTTTTCGGTTCCGTTGCAAAGTTAAAATTATATACACATCTATACAAAACTATAAAAACAAATATTGTTTTAACAGTAAAATGTTTTGTTAGTATTAATTATTTTTCGTTTTTCAGTATAAATATTACATGATTTTTAACTTTGCAACGGAACCTATAACAAAGAGCGGGATGATTATAATCCCCATTTTCACGTTTTAATTGCCGTTAATAAATCGTATTTTAAAGATACTAAGTCATACATCAGTCAAAAAGAATGGCTGAATTTATGGCGAGATGTAACGGGTAACGATGAAATTACACAAGTTCATGTTCAAAAAATAAAACAAAATAACAACAAAGAATTATACGGAATGGCGAAGTATTCTGGTAAAGATAGCGACTATTTAATTAATCAAAAAGTATTCGATGCATTTTATAAATCACTCAAAGGTAAACAAATTCTTGTTTATTCTGGTTTGTTTAAAGAGGCAAGAAAGAAATTAAAAAATGGTGATTTAGATTATCTTAAAGAAGTAGATCCGACAGAATATATTTATCAAATTTTTTATCACTGGAACCAAAAAGAATACTTAGCGAGTGAAATTTTTGATTTGACCGAAGAAGAAAAAAGAAAAATTAATCATCAAATGATTGATGAAATCGACGAAGAAATTTGAGTATAAATTTTGATATTTTTTCTAAAACGTTAGCCAAAAAGCTAGCGTTTTTTTATTGAAAAGGGCTAAAAAACGTTTGGGTACATTTTGGGTACTTAAGCGATTTTGGATACCTGAGTAAAAATGCTGTAAGTATTGAAATGTCTGGCTTCGCCAGACCTACCTTTTTAAAAGGTAGCAAATTTCCCTTATGCTCTTAATTTTTATTTTGGACAAAATCAAGATTTTGGTATTTTTACAGAAATCAGCCCCTGCAGAAACTAAAAATTGGTATTACTTTTTGAAGGATTTTATGCAAAATTTTAATTTGCATATAAATGGGCAGTGTCTAAAAAATTAGTCACTAGTTTTGCTCAAACTTTTGTTTGTGAAATTAGCATATATTTATTTGGCTCATATTTGCGTTTTAAGAACCAATATAAGTTTTTGGTATAAAACTCCCCCTAAATCTTCAAAATCCCCCCTTAAAATTCAAAATAAAGGTATTTAAAAATAACAAAATAAAAAATCGACTAGCAAAAACTAGTAGCTCAAATCTTAGTTAAATTTTGATGTAGTATTAATTTTTATATCTACGCTACAACGTCGATTCTAGTTCGTGCAGTATTAATTTTTATATCTGCGCCACAACGCCGATTCTTTAAAACTAAGATTTAAAATAAAAAATCGACGCAGGTCGATTACGAATTTGCACTAGCGTTTGGAACAAACGTATAAGTGCGCCCTTACGGGATTTAACTAGATTATAACGACGAAAAACAGACCTGTAAAGCGATAACTATTGTGATAAAGTTTGCTAAAAAGGAGTGTTTTATTTTTATGACTATCAAACAGATTGTGAATGATTTATTAAATAAAAAATGGTCTTTAGAAGATTTGTTTTGGTTAATTTTTATGTGTGTAATATTTAGTTCTTTTACTACACCATTTTTAGGTATTCCGTTTGGTATTATTGCTTATTTTATACTTTTTTATAAAGATGATGACCTTGATGAGATGAAAGAAAAATATGATTTACAAGATAAAGATAAAAAGTAGACTACGCATTTGTGCCGAGAAAATTTATTGTGCGTTGAGAAGAACC
>NZ_KV792255.1:214663-231086 GCF_001808125.1 Staphylococcus sp. HMSC14D10
TTCCGAGGCTCAACGTCAATAAAGCAATTGGAATGAAGCAACTATGTTAAAATTTTAAAAAAAGGAGTGTTTGCTTTGAATAAAAAGACTGTTCTAGATAAAGGCTATTTTATAGCGACTATCTTAAATATTTTCTTTTTACTTGGACTGATTTTTATATCTCGTTTGGAAAATTTATATATTAATTCCGTATGTCATTGTGATGGGAATAAATGCTGTTTATTTAGTTGTTAAGGCAGTTAAAATTAATGAAAATAAGTCTAGTGTTTAGAGGGGTATTTGAAACTCGTTTTCTCTCGTTTCAAAAACCACAAAAAAGTGAGGTTATTTCATGTTTATCGAAAAATTAAAATGCGATAACTGCAAAAAAGAAATAAGCAAAAATGAAAATATAACAATACATACAAACACAGAAAAACTGAACGGAATAACCAATCTAAAAAGTTGGGCTAAAAATCAAAAAGTATTATGTGAAACATGCTCAAAATAAAGCAATTTAATTAGTAACATGATTTTGGGATGTAGAAAGGAGTTGCAAAAGTGGTAAAAAGTTTTTTTAAATCTTTGTTAGAGTCTGTTGTTGTATTGATCGGAATATCAATAGTCTTATGGTTGTTGAATAAAATTGAAGTCGATGCCAGAGGGATTGATAATGTTATTAGCGAATCTCAATATAACAGTTTTGCTTTTGTGGATTTTTTTGATCTAGAGATATTCAATATTGCTTTTTGTATTCTTATTATTATTTTAGTAATTTATATTCTCGTTAAAACTGTATTGAAAAAATAGGCTGGTTTTGAACGAGTGAAACGAGTTTCTTCTTGTCTTGCTTTCAATGAATATACAATTACTACCATAACTTCTAAGTTTAAGTAACTGTAAATCGATTGATTCACTTTTAGATAGATGACGAATATAACCAATTTTAGACATTAAATTATCTCCTTTAGGATGTAGTAAAATTTGAAGTTATCTATATTTTATTAAAATTAAGTTTATTATTATTGATTTTTGATATTTATATAGACGTAAAATGACTTATCGGAAGTTACCTATTATCGAATATTCAGAGATGATATAATATACAGGTCGCCTATCTCTCAGGCGTCAATTTGACGTAGGGAGGAGGTGTTATTCATGTTGGAAATCTTTGTTCACATCACGACCACAGTCATCAGTGGTTGTATTATTGCGTTATTTACGCATTGGCTGCGTAATCGCAAGAAAAAATAGGCGACAATAGCCACACCTACAAAAATCCCCTCACTATTTGCGGTAGTGAGAGGATTGGTGTATCCATGTTGGATTCTTTGTTACGTGTATTATAACATCATAGTGTAGAGAAATGCAAAATTATAAAGTGTGTTGAGTTAGATTAGACATTTTTCTTTTTAAAGACAAATACTACGAGGATTAAGAAAATAATAATATAAACAATATTACCAATAAATAATTCATGCAGTTCTAATTTTGTGAATTTTTTCATGTTTTTATCAACAATTTGAACCATAATATTCATCATACTAATAGGGTTCCATTTTAACCATTCCCATTTATCTACAACAATTGTTAATATACCTGACAAAATTGAAGTGGCAAAATACAATACAATACCGACAGCAATAGAGACACCGGGACTTTTCATTGCACATGAAATTAATAAGGTGATACTTAAGACTAACCATGTTCCAACATATGTACCTAGTCCAGTTAATAACATTTTACTTAATAACGATAACGCATCACCCTTACTTTCAAGGAGATTGATATCGTTGAAGAAAATAGCCCATAGAATAATTCCTACAACAATACTAATAATAAAATACAGTAGTGAAAAAAGTATTAATGTAATAATTTTACTAATAATAATGCTTGTTCTCGTATATTTTCGATAGAGAAGATTTTTAATTGTACCATGATAAAACTCCATTGAAATAATGGTGCTGGCTTGAATAATTAATAAAAAGATAAACCATGAAAAACCACTAAATGCTGATTCAATAGATGATTGTGGAGAAAAAATATCATCATAGTTTTTAGATATTATAGCTTGAACAACCATTAATAACATAATGATAATTGGTATAATAAACGTCGATTTCTTTTTAAACAATTTAAAACATTCTTGCTTAATTAAAGTGCCCATTTTACGATTGATCCTCCTTATCAATGATACTTAATAATACATTTTCTAAATCGTTATCTTTATATTGGTTTAATTCTTCTTCGGTAGTTTCAGTAACAATTTTACCTTTGTTGATGATAAGGATAGAATTGGTGATTTTTACTAACTCACTTAATATATGGCTAGAAATTAAAAAGGTAATGCCCTCTTCCGCTTTTTTTACAATGAGTTCTCTAACATCTCTTACAGCCCTAGGATCTAACCCATTCATAGGTTCATCTAAAATAATTAATTGGGGTTGATTTAAGAAGGCTATTGCAATACCTAATTTTTGTTTCATACCCAAGGAATATGTTTTTGCTTTATTATGTATATACTCATCCATTTTAAGTTGAGAGACAATTGTATCAATATCTTGAGTATTTTTAGTTTCATTTAGTAGTTTAAGATTGTCATAGCCTGACATAAAGGGATATATTCCTGGATTTTCAATCAATGCACCAACGTTACTTTTTTTATGCTTATTTTCAATAACTTCAAAGTTACCTTCTTGGTAAATCGAGTAGCCTAATATAACTTTCATCAAAGATGTTTTTCCTGCCCCATTTGCTCCAACAAGACCGACAATCTGTCCTCGTTTTAAATTTAAAGAAATATCTTTGAGAATAGTCTTATTACCTATCTTTTTTGTTAAATGTTCTACTGTTAAAACATCCATACAATCATCTCCTTTTTAATTATTTAGATATATTTTAAATCTCAACTTAATGTATCATAAAAAAATAAATTATTTAAATACATGTTGAGATACATAAATATAAATTAAACGAAGTGCTGTATTTTATGAGTACACTCTAAATTAAGGAGATGTATAATCAATCTAAAATTGTATTTTTATACTTTTGTTATATAATCTTTCTACTTAGAGATATATTGTAAAAAAACCAACAAAATGTTATATTAACATTACTATTTTATCGATGAAGGAGGATTAAAATGACAGCTTCTATGAGACTCAAATAAACCTTTTTGAATACAAAACTAAATTAATTCAAAAAGGCTTGTCCGCAATACACACTCATAGGATGACTTATGTCATTTTTTATCCTTCGATAGGAATAATAAACGCTTTCAAATACTAAAACATCATAATAAATTTTTAAGTGTTTGAAAGTGTAATGTGAATGAGACGGGAGTAGCCTGTCTCATTTTTTTGCGTACACGTCCTTTAAATATACAAGGAGTGTATAAATATGGAACAATATACAATTAAATTTAACCAAATCAATCATAAATTGACAGATTTACGATCACTTAACATCGGTCATCTTTACGCTTACCAATTTGAAAAAATAGCACTTATTGGGGGTAATGGTACTGGCAAAACCACATTACTAAATATGATTGCTCAAAAAACAAAACCAGAATCTGGAACAGTTGAAACGGTTGGCGAAATTCAATATTTTGAACAGCTTAACATGGATGTGGAAAATGATTTTAACACGTTAGACGGTAGTTTAATGAGTGAACTCCATATACCTATGCATACAACCGACAGTATGAGTGGTGGTGAAAAAGCAAAATATAAATTAGCTAATGTCATATCAAATTATAGTCCGATATTACTTTTAGATGAACCTACAAATCACTTGGATAAAATTGGTAAGGATTATCTGAAAAATATTTTAAAATATTACTATGGTACTTTAATTATAGTAAGTCATGATAGAGCACTTATAGACCAAATTGCTGACACAATTTGGGATATACAAGAAGATGGCACAATAAGAGTGTTTAAAGGTAATTACACACAGTATCAAAATCAATATGAACAAGAACAGTTAGAACAACAACGTCAATATGAACAGTATATAAGTGAAAAACAAAGATTGTCCCAAGCCAGTAAAGCTAAACGAAATCAAGCGCAACAAATGGCACAAGCATCATCAAAACAAAAAAACAAAAGTATAGCACCAGATCGTTTAAGTGCATCAAAACAAAAAGGCACGGTTGAGAAGGCTGCTCAAAAACAAGCTAAGCATATTGAAAAAAGAATGGAACATTTGGAAGAAGTTGAAAAACCACAAAGTTATCATGAATTCAATTTCCCACAAAATAAAATTTATGATATCCATAATAATTATCCAATCATTGCACAAAATCTAACATTGGTTAAAGGAAGTCAAAAACTGCTAACACAAGTACGATTCCAAATACCATATGGCAAAAATATAGCGCTCGTAGGTGCAAATGGTGTAGGTAAGACAACTTTACTTGAAGCTATTTACCACCAAATAGAGGGAATTGATTGTTCTCCTAAAGTGCAAATGGCATACTATCGTCAACTTGCTTATGAAGACATGCGTGACGTTTCATTATTGCAATATTTAATGGATGAAACGGATTCATCAGAATCATTCAGTAGAGCTATTTTAAATAACTTGGGTTTAAATGAAGCACTTGATCGTTCTTGTAATGTTTTGAGTGGTGGGGAAAGAACGAAATTATCGTTAGCAGTATTATTTTCAACGAAAGCGAATATGTTAATTTTGGATGAACCAACTAATTTTTTAGATATTAAAACATTAGAAGCATTAGAAATGTTTATGAATAAATATCCTGGAATCATTTTGTTTACATCACATGATACAAGGTTTGTTAAACATGTATCAGATAAAAAATGGGAAGTAACAGGACAATCTATTCATGATATAACTTAAAAACTATACACTAATTTATATTGAATATTAGGTTCATTTATATCAATATAAAAAATACGTTCACAAGAAAAATATAATAGAAATAAGGATCCAATAAAATGACTCGACATAATGAAATTATTAAATGTGCAGAAAAATATCAATTACACATCCAACCTCAAACAATCTCATTGAATGAATCGGGACTTGATTTTCAAGTTGCATTTGGAAAAGATAAACATGGAGTAGAATGGGTTTTGAGACTACCAAGAAGACCTGACGTTTATAAACGAACAAAACCCGAAAAACAAACGGTAGACTTCTTACAGAAGAATGTTTCATTTGAAATACCGAAGTGGAAAGTACATGCAAAAGACCTTATTGCTTACCCAAAACTTACAGGTAAACCCGCAGCCACAATAGATCCAGAAATACAAAATTATGTATGGGAAATTGAACACAAACCATTACCAGAAAACTTTATTAACACATTAGCTGAAACACTCGTAGATTTACACAACATACCAGAAGAAAACATTAACGTTCAGCATATAAATATCAAAACCATACAAGAAATAAAAAATGACTTTCAAAGAAGAATGAATAAAGTTAAAGAAACTTATGGCGTATCAGATGAATTATGGAACAGATGGAAACAATGGTTAGAAAACGACGAACTATGGCCTCGACATGCGACCATGATACATGAGGACTTACATCCAGGACATATAATGGTAGATAACCAAGCAAACGTCACAGGTCTCATAGACTGGACTGAAGCAACCCACTCCGACCCATCAATGGACTTTATAGGACACCATCGTGTATTCGACGACGAAGGATTAGAGCAACTTATAACAGCATACGGTAAAGCTGGAGGTGAAATATGGCCACGAATGAAAGAGCATATAATAGAACTCAATGCAGTATTCCCAATGTTTATCGCTGAGTTTGCTATGGAATCAGGAGAATCGGCGTATGAAACGATGGCATTGAAAGAGTTAGGTATGAAAGAGTAGAACTTATATTAAAAGAGGCCCATTTTAAAGACGAAGGCAATCCTGATGAAATTTTAAAACTGCGTTTAATTAGTGATGGTCTTTGGTTTTCTATAATGTATTAAATATCTGGACATGGAACAAATGCAACAAATGGAAAGAATCGTTTTCGAAATTTCTAACTCCTTAAATCAGGAGGATAAATAAACGGTCATTTTCATTGAAAGCACTTATATAAATTTCATCAATTTTAATACCTACCGTAAATACATTTCATAAGTATTAAACAGATGATTAAAATTTTTAGTTAATTTAAATATTTATGATAGAGATGACCTTCAAATGAACGGTTCTGTTACAAAGAAAAAATCTATATTTATTTTTAGTAAGTTTTTATTATAGATATGTACACTTTGAGTACACCATAATCATACAAAATAAGTTATTGAATTTATAGTAACTTGTCACTTTATTCAATATATGAGAATGACTTTACCTAATCAATGAGAAAAGCAACGCACTATATTAAAATGCGTTGCTTTTTCTATTATCGAATACCTATAACTAAACTATCTCTAACTGTTTCTATAACTTCTGTACTTATTTTATCTAAACCATTTATATCCATAATTTAATTTCTTTTTGGAGGCCACACAAAATATGAAATACAAATAATTAAGTCTATAATAATAACAATTGTCCAAATATGGATAACACCATCCATAGCTTCTGTACGACTTTTATCATTAATCAAATAAACAACTAAATGTAAAATCCCAGTACCTATAATGTAAGACAGTAAATGTTTCAACCAACTTTTAGCATAGTTTTTAGAGTAATCTAAACCGTCAAGTTTATAAGGTTTGGAACCTTGCTTCATCACATAATATCTAAATCTATCATCTGCCCAATTTATCATGCTTTTGCCAAAGACAAGAGAAATTGAAATATAAACTGCTGCTATAGCATGTGGCATTTCAGCTGTTGCACCATTCATAAGGTCTACAACCGTTGTTATAATAAGTATTAAATCTATAATAGGCGTAAGTGCAAGAAAGAATAAACCCAATGTTTGTTGATTTAAGATATATCTTGTTACTAAACCAAGTAATATTACAAACCAAAAGGCTATTTCACAAAAAATTATAAGCCATGCTATAAAGTTCACGGGCCGTCCTCCTTTATTGCGTTAATCTAACTATTTCTTCATCTACAATGATTTGAATATCATCGTTTGAAACACCGTTTGGATTAAGCAATTTATGTAAAGCTAAACCGTCAATTAATGCATGTAATTTCATCGAATTAAGATGAATATTCACATTGTTCTTCAACAAATGATCGTTTTTTAATAATGTCAAAATACTATTACATAATTGGTCTAACCCATCATCAAGTGTACTTTGACCGTACTCATGTATGTCATTGCGAAACGCCATCCAAACTTCCATATCAGCTAGTCTCTCTTTATCCAATGGTAGTACTGTTAATAAACTCGCTTTTGCTTTATCTATTGTAGTAAGGTTTTCAGATTTAAATATTGCTTCAATTCTCCTCCTTACTTTTAATTCTACTGTAGACATTACAGCATTTAATAACTCTGAATGATTCGGAAAATAATATCTAATCTGTCCAGGTGTCATATCAGCTAATTTCGCAATTTGTCTTACAGTAGATCCCTTAACTCCTTTTTCTACAATGGAGTCGAAAGCGTATTGAATGATTTGTTTTTTCTTTTCTTTATGATTAATTATTTTTGGCATACCTATATGTTAACACATTTTAATACACTCGTATTAAAAAAGTGTACAGAATACAACCATTTTCTGTACACTCGTTTTTTATGTCTAAATAAGTATGTATTACATAGAATTATGTGTTCAAAAACCCAACAAATAATCTATGTTCACAAAAGACCTTGTCATTAAGTTATGGTACACTGAAGGTGTATATAGGAGGTTTGTATTTTGAAAATAGGTTATGCAAGAGTTTCAACTGGTTTGCAAAATTTGAATTTGCAGGAAGATCGATTAAATCAATATGGTTGTGAAAAAATATTTAGCGATCACATAAGTGGAGCAAAAAGTAAACGTCCTGGTTTAGATAGAGCCATTGAATTTGCGAGGTCAGGAGATACGATTGTTGTTTGGAGACTAGATAGACTAGGACGTAACATGGCAGATTTAATCACATTAGTTAATGAACTTAATAATCGAGGCGTGAGTTTTCATAGTTTAGAAGAAAATATAACAATGGATAAATCAAGTTCTACAGGACAATTGTTATTTCATTTATTCGCAGCATTTGCAGAGTTTGAACGTAATTTAATTTTAGAACGTTCTTCAGCGGGGCGAATTGCAGCTCGTGCTAGAGGACGCTATGGAGGTCGACCCGAAAAATTAAATAAACGAGATTTGACTTTACTCAAAACACTTTATGATAATGGAACCCCAATTAAAACTATTGCAGAGCAATGGAAAGTTTCACGTACAACAATCTATCGTTATCTCAATAAGTTAAATAACCAAGAAAATAAAGATAAATAAAAATATTACTAAGTTTTAAGAAAACTAAAAAACCAGACAGGATACACCCTAATCACACAAAATAAGTTGTTGAATTTATAGTAACTCAAACGTATGATTAGGGTGTATATTAATTATAGAGTGAAGATGAATGATTATAGGTTATGCAAGAGTATCTTCGATAGATCAGAATCTAGAGAGACAGCTAGATAATTTGAAAACATTTGGCGTAGAGAAAATATTTACAGAGAAACAATCGGGAAAGTCAGTAGAAAATAGACCCGTATTTCAAGAAGCACTTAACTTTGTGAGAATGGGCGATAGATTTGTAGTAGAATCGATTGATCGCTTAGGTCGTAATTATGATGAAGTGATTAACACAGTTAATTATTTAAAGGATAAAGAAGTTCAATTGATGATTACTAGTTTACCTATGATGAATGAAGTCATTGGCAATCCTTTATTAGATAAGTTTATGAAAGATCTAATCATTCAAATATTAGCAATGGTTTCAGAACAAGAACGAAATGAAAATAAACGTAGACAAGCGCAAGGTATTCAAGTTGCGAAAGAAAAAGGTGTATATAAAGGGCGTCCGTTACTTTATTCAACGAATGCTAAAGATCCTCAAAAACGTATTATTTATCATCGAGTTGTAGAAATGTTAGAAGAAGGTCAAGCAATCAGTAAAATTGCAAAAGAAGTAAATATAACAAGACAGACTGTTTATAGAATTAAACATGATAAGGGATTATCTTGATAAATAGGTTGTCAATGCAAATGAGCGTTTCTCACAGCGTACCAAAACTCATAATATATTATTGAATTGAGATTTTAATAATTGTACAAGAAAAAAGAGTACGAATTCGCACTCTTTTTCTAAACTAAGTATTTTACTATTGTTCCTTTTGCTTATTTATCATAACTTGAATGTATAAAGTAATCCAAAGTTCGTGAGGATATGGTATTTGGGTATCATTTGCTTCAATTACTATATTGTGTTTTTCTCCTCTACGTCGAGTTACTAGATTTTTACCTAAATCAAAAAATGAACGTTGCGCTGTTAATATTTCATTATTTTCTTTTCCTGTTATCACTGTTTTAGTTGAAAAATAAGGGTTACTAAACTTATATGTGTCGTTACTGCTTGAAAAAATATAGGGCGTTTGTTGCTTTATTCCCCCTTTTAACAACCTTATCATCTGTAACATTCCTACTTCTTCTTCATCAATAAAGACTCTATAATGGGGCCTTAAGGACCATAGTTTAGTTCTCTTTAAAATAATAGTGTGATCTACTGATGTAAGTTTAACACCATAGACAGGGAAAATATCAAATACACTTAGCCATTTTTGAAGATTATTATTAAAATATGGAGTCCATATTGTATCACTCATACCATGAACTTTGATATGTATACCATCGAATATGTACAATGGGGCTTGATAAAAATATTCCTTCTCATATAAGTTAGGACTGTTTTCATATATTGTGAGTTCTTTTTTATATTTTCCTTTAGAGTAACGTCTTATCATAATAGTTCCCAATAAAATAACAATGCTTGCTACCCAAAAAATAACGAATATCCATGGAGAAATAGAGTTATTAAAAACCCCCATCATACTTCCAATCATGAATATTGTTACTAAAATTGTTTCAATAAATAAAACTAAAACAGGCAATTTTATAACTCCTTTTAAAATAGTAAATATTTTACTAAATGCAATATAACATAGTAAGTTTTTAAACACATTGATATGTAAAAAGTATTTGACATTTATGAGGTGTTATAATGAATTTAATTCCTTTTATTATTATTTTAATTTTTTCTTGTTTATGGACGGCTATAACAAACAAATATTTACCGTCAGAAACATTAGATACAAAAGGACACCAAGATTGATACGATGAAAGACAGCGTAAAATGTTTATTGAAATACTGGCTAAAAGTTTTATTTGGATTATCTATTGTATGTTATTTACATTATTGCTTAGATTGATTGGTTTAACACCAAATCTTGAAAAAACTTGGTTTTCTCAATATCCAGAAATTTTCTTTATAATAGCTGCTATATTACTTATGGCTTTTAATTACTTTACTACAAATAAAAAATACACATCTAAAGGTTAAATTAATGAAAAATAGAATTAGAGAATATAGAAAGCAAAAAAGAATTTCTCAAGAAGCTTTAAGTAAGGAATTAAAAGTATCTAGGCAAACTATTAATGCTATAGAAAACAATAAATATGATCCTACATTAACATTAGCATTCAAGTTGGCAAAATTGTTTGATACAACTGTAGATGAACTATTTTCTTAAACATTCATTTATCACAAAAAGAGAGTGCCAATTCGCACTCTCTTTTTGTGTAGTAATATTATTTAAATTTTGTCTCAATAAAGAACAAATCTAACACAAAATTTATGTTAATATTTTAATAAAATATTATTTTTTTCTTTCTTTCTTTTTGTCTCTTTTTTCTTTTAATTTCGCTAAATATTTCGAAGTCTCATCTGTAAAAGTAGATACAATTGCAACGATTATATCTATGATTTTAATTAAAATTTCCATCGATTAGTGCCTCCTTTTAAATTTTATATGCTATCTCCTTTTATAGGTGACCTTCCGTTAGAAAATTTAATTTTTAAAGAAACACATTCGTCTATTTTAGATGTGTTCATAACTTGAAAATGTAAATGTGGCTCGGAGGAGTTTCCAGAATTTCCACATTTACCAATCAAATCTCCTTGGCGTATTTTTTCACCGATTACAACGTTTATACTAGAATATTCTAATCGTTGCAAAATCAAAATATGTCTCAATAATGATCCTGTTGATGATTAATACAAAACATAACTTTACCACTTTTTTAAAAAGTCGATAGAGTTATCTTGAAATTCACTTTAAATCTTTGCTTATCATTTTATCTAATTCTTTTTGTTCTTTCTTTTTATTATCTTTTTGAGCCCTACTCCACTGACCTAATAAGAATAATAAACCTATTACACCCAAAATAAGAGTTCCCCAAATATTTAATCCTAATTTACCCGTTGTATATAAAAATACTAATGCTACTATAAATAATATAGGTACAATTCCACCTATTATCTTATTTCCTGTCTTAGATAAAAAATACTGTATAGCAAATAATATGGCATATAAAATAGCTGGTGCAAATGTTAATAAATTACTCAAATTCACTCAATCTCCTTTTCATGACTATATATTTCTAATAATTGTTTAGCGTCATTCAAATCTAATTTTTCCTCGATAGCCAGCTTTTTTACATAATTAACTAATGAACTCTCTTCATTGTCTTTTGCAGATTCTATCCTTTCTATCACACTATTTAATCTATTTCGAACAGTTGGATATGACACTTCATAATATTTAGCTAATGCTTTTAGTGATCCAGAATTAACAACAAAATTTTTAATAAATTCAAAATCTTCTTTTTCTAAGTTCATCATCCATTTAGGAATATCATTATTTTTCAATATATTCACTCCTTGAATATAAATTATCATATAATTAAACATTATTAAAATTAAATTTAACATTATTGAATTTTTGATTAACTTATATTATTTAACTTTCATTATTGTTAAATAACTTTCTGAAAAATATGTCTGATTAGCATGACTAATGTTTATCAGAAAGCATGTTAAAAGAGACTTCTTATTTCAACAAGGAGTCTTTTAATAGTTTTATAATCAAACTTTGTCTTAATAAAGAAAATATGTGCACATTTATTTCTTTATTGCTTCAACTAATATAAATGGAGGGAACTGTTTTAACGTATTAATACGAACTTCATCATAATATTTAAATACTTCTTCTGATTGTCCAAGGTCCTTAACACATTCAATTTCAAAGCCGCTATTTATTAAACTATTGAAAATAGTTTCAATAGTTTAATGGTATTTGAAAACGTCTTTTCCTATCCAATTAGCAGAACGAATAGATTCATCAAAGTAACGTTCCATTCGCAAATAAACTCCATTTTTATCTTCTTTTTTAACCTCTGAATCCATAGTAGCTGTTTGGATTGGATGCTCCATAGTAAATACTAGGGTTCCTTCACTTTTTAGTAATTGGTATAATCTTTGACAACCTAGTTTTTATGAATCTTTAAGATTTATAAAATACGGAGAATTTAAAGTGTCTGAGGAACTTAAATTTTTTAAATATGTTAATCAATTTAATATTAAGTAATAAAGATGCAGCAAATAAATATTATTTACATAATCGATGATTATAGGTAGTGAATATGTATAACATATTCATATTTAAAGAAAACCATATATTAATGTACAAAGTGACTTCATACAAGCAAACTTAAATTTTCTAATATTAATCTGTTTCTCAATACAACTTTTTTATAGTAAGATTATCTAAATAATAATTGCAAAAGCAGATTGATTTTTGGCAGAATGAATTTATTTAGAGGAAGACAATTGAAAAACATAAAATTAATTTTACTTATTTTTATAGCTTGTTTAAATCTTCGTATGAGTATACAAAGTATTCCACCAGTTATTAACTTAATACAAGATGACTTAAATTTAAGCAATGTACAATCAAGTTTTTTAACAAGTATACCTGTAATGTGTATGGGAATATTTGCATTTTTAGTAAATCGGTTTAAGAAAAAATTGGGATTTAATAAAAGTCTTTTAATTTTGTTAGTATTATTGGGATTGTTTACTTTATTTAGAGGTATGTTCCCTATGTATTTATTAATGATAATTTCAACCTTGGGTGTCGGGTTTTGTATAGCTATTATTGGACCATTAATATCAGGATTTATAAAAAAAGAATTTCCTAAAAATACTGGTTTGTTAATAGGTATTTATTCTTTAAGTATGGGATTGGTTGCAGTTATTGCTTCAGGTAGTGTTCTTTCTTTAACAAATTTAGTTAATACTTGGACAATTGCAATTTCTATATGGGGAATAATACCTATTTTTGCTGCTTTAGTTTGGTGGTTTTTATTACAAAGAAATTCAACTCAAAATGAGGAAAATATAGATTCAGTTAAATTACCCTTAAAAAATATAAATGCTTGGCTATTAGTTATATTTTTCATGTTACAATCAGGTCTTTTTTATGGTGTTGCTACTTGGTTAGTGAGTTTTTTAAAAACTATCCATTGGAATGATCATTCGAATATTGTTGCGCTAACTACTTTCACTGCTACACAAATGATTTTTAGTTTTGTCATACCAAGTCTTTTGGATAAATATTTTAGTGTAAATGTTTGGATTTTAGTATGTAATGTTATTTTAATTATTGGTAGTTTATTAATCCTTTTGACAAATGTATCTATATCAGTGCTTGTAGGTATCATTTTCATTGCTATAGCAACAGGAGGTTTATTCCCTATTGCTATGGTATTACCAATCAATATGACTTCAACTCCAAGTGATACAAGTAGTTGGACTAGCTTAGTTCAAGGATTTGGATATATTTTTGCAGGTTTTGTTCCTATTTTTATGGGATTAATGAATGATAAATTCCAAAGTAAATTATTATTCCCTTCGGAAATTATCTTAATTAGTATTCTACTGCTGTTATTTAGCCTAATAATAGTTAAACAAAGAAATAAACGAGAACTAAATTTTTAGATTTGCCAAAAATTATTCTGAATGGTTATCAGAAATGGAATATAAATTAGCTGAAAAATCTTATGTAACAGTTAGTGATTTGTTTGAATATGTTGAAAAGGAAGTTGAGTTAATGGAGTATTCTAAAAAACAAAAAAGACAATTTAACCAACGAAGACATGAAACTAATACTTAATGGGTAAATGATTTTGAACTATGAGTGGCTAGCATTTGGCCACTCATTTTTTTGCTTGCACAAAAACCTAGTCTCGCAGAGCACACGACTTAATGACTGGTTCTGTTGCAAAGTTAAAAATTATGTAATATTTATACTAAAAAACGAAAAATAATTAATACTAACAAAACGCTTTACTGTTAAAACAATATTTGCTTTTATAGTTTTGTATAGATGTGCATATAATTTTAACTTTGCAACAGAACCAAAACTAAAAAAATCGACGAAGGTCGATGTTGGTTTTAGCACAACGTTTGGAACAAACGTATAAGTGCGCCCTTACGGGAATTAACTAGATTATAACGACGGAAAATAGACCTGTAAAGCAATAACTATTGTGATAAAGTGTGCTAAAAAGGAGTGAGATAAGTGAGAAAAGTTAATTACTTTTTTAAAGCCTTAGTATTAGTGATTATGCTTCGTTGCACTATGAATTATTTACTTCCAGAACCTGAAAAATTAGCGTTTAAACTTTTAGATGGTCTTATTTTTGGGATATTAGCTTGTCTTTTAATTATTTGGTTTATTGGTATTTTCAGTAGGACTTCACAAAAATAGACCACGCATTTATGCCGAGAAAATTTATTGTGCGTTGAGAAGAACCCTTAACTAAACTTGGAGACGAATGTCGGCATAGCGTGAGCTATTAAGCCGACCATTCGACAAGTTTTGGGATTGTTAAGGGTTCCGAGGCTCAACGTCAATAAAGCAATTGGAATAAGGCATCTATGATTTTCGGAGAATATAAGTTATAATACATTCAAAAATATTTTTGAATGAGGTGCTTTATGTTTTCGACTGTAATTACTGCTGCTGTTTTATATATTGCTACAGCAGTAGATTTGTTGGTAATACTATTAATATTTTTTGCTAGAGCAAATACTAGAAAAGAATATCGAGATATTTATATCGGACAATATTTAGGTTCTGTAATTTTAATATTAGTTAGTTTATTTCTAGCTTTTGTTTTGAATTATGTTCCGGAAAAATGGGTGTTGGGTTTATTAGGTTTAATACCGATTTACTTAGGTATTAAAGTTGCTATTTACGACGATTGTGAAGGCGAAAAAAGAGCTAAAAAAGAATTGGATGAAAAAGGGTTGTCAAAATTAGTCGGTATTGTTGCTTTGGTTACAGTTGCTAGTTGTGGTGCAGATAATATTGGACTTTTTGTTCCTTACTTTGTGACTTTAGATCTTGTCGACTTATTAGTTACTCTTCTTGTATTTTTAATATTGATTTTTGTTTTAATATATACAGCACAAAGATTGGCTAATATTTCAGGTGTTGGTGAAATTGTAGAGAAGTTTAGTCGTTGGATAATGGCTGTTATTTATATTGGTTTAGGGTTATTTATTATTATTGAAAATAATACAATTCAAACAATAATTGGTTTTATATTTTAAATTAAGGTGTGGTTTATATGGGCAAGGCAAATGCTTGTGATGTGATTTGTATTCATGAGGATAAAGTGAATAATGCTTTGAATTTTTTAGAAGATGATAAATCACAAAAATTACTTAGTATTTTTCAAAAAATATGTGATGAAAAGAAGTTAAAAATCATATTATCTTTGATTAAGGAAAATGAGTTATGTGTTTGTGATATTTCTTTGATATTAAATATGAGTGTTGCTTCTACATCACATCACTTAAGACTTTTGTATAAAAATGATGTTCTTGATTTTTGGAAAGATGGAAAGATGGCTTATTATTTTATTAAAGACGATAAAATTAAAGATTTTTTCTGTAAAAATCAAGAGGGATTTTGAAACGAGTTTCTTCTTGTCTTTATAACTTCCATTGAAAGATCACCCCTTTTGTACTTTTAAACACTTCTATTTTTGTTTAAGTTCTTTTATTGCTAGATTAAAGGGTTCTGTTGTAAAGTTAGAAAAATATAACTAATTACCATTTTATCATGTCGTTGTTCCCTTAACTGGCGAACATATGCCTAATTTCGTGGCATGGCGAAAATCCGTAGATCTGAAGAGACCTGCGGTTCTTTTTATATAGAGCGTAAATACATTCAATATCTTTTAAAGTATTCTTTGGCGTATTGATACTTTGATATCTTGTCTTTCTTACTTTAATATGACGGTGACCTTGCTCAATGAGATTATTCAGATATTTCGATGTACAATAACAGTCAGGTTTAAGTTTAAAAGCTTTAATGACTTTAGCCATTGCGACCTTCGTGGAAGGTGCCTGATCTGTAATTACCTTTTGAGGTT
>NZ_KV792256.1:0-1936 GCF_001808125.1 Staphylococcus sp. HMSC14D10
GAGTCCGGGACATAAAGTTCTTGGATAAGTGAAAAAAGACAATTTCTATTGAAATAATATAGAAATTGTCTTTTTTATAAATTTTTTGATTATTTTCAGCTCGTTGAGCTACTACTTTTCTTATATTAAGTGCCATTAATACAAAACCAAGTTCTCTTTTGACTTTATTGAGTCCTCGGACAGACATCCGAGTGAAACCCAAAATAGCCTTCATAAATCCAAAAACAGGTTCCACATCAATTTTTCCTTGACTGTAGATATTTTTTATTTCTGGTTCTGAAAGCTTTTTGTTAATTTGGGATTTAAAATATTCCCAGTTATAATTCTTCATTATTTTTTTGTTTGTTTTTGAATTGAAGTTCATACATTGATTTTTCAGAGGACATTCTGAACAATCATCACATTCATATAATTTAAAGTCTCGCTTATAACCATACTTATCATGACGATAGGCATATCTTTTAAAACCTAGCCGTTTATTATTCGGACAAATGAATTCGTCATTAATTTCGTCATAGTTCCAATTTTGAGTATTAAAGATGTCACTTTTATATTTTTTAGTTTTATCTTTTATAAACATTCCATATGTTATGAGTGGCGTTCGATTAAAGTCCTCTATAATTGCCTTATAATTTGATTCACTACCATAACCTGCATCAGCTACAATATATTCAGGTAAATGACCGTAGGTCTCTTGAATTGAATTTAAAAATGGAATCATCGTTCTAGTATCCGTTGGATTTTGATACACATTATAAGATAAAACAAATTGGGAATTTGTCGCTATTTGTAAATTATACCCTGGCTTAAGTTGTCCATTTTTCATGTGATCTTCTTTCATTCTCATAAATGTCGCATCATGATCTGTCTTAGAATAACTATTTCTATCCTTTAAAATAGATTTTTGAAATTCGTATCGATACTTTCGCTCAAAATAATCATTGATTTGCTTTTTGTATTTTTTGATTTTAGTTCTTTTGAGACGTATTTGTTTTCTTGTTTTAGTACATTTTTCATTGTTGATATGTTGGTTTAAATCTTCGATTTCTTTATCTAAGTGACTACCAATCAAATCTATTTCTTCTTTTGTTAATTCATTATCATGATCTTCTTTAATTTCCGGTATGATTTTATTGGTTACCAATTCATGGTAGAGGGCTTTAGAATCCTCATTCATCTTTGATTCATGGTTTTGAATACTCTTTTTCCATACAAATGTATATCGATTGGCATTTGCTTCAATTTTTGTACCATCAATAAAAATAGCTTTATCATCTATAAGATTTTGTTTTACACACTGACTGTAAAATTGAATAAATAAAGATTCTAATAAAGCATCTACTTTTGGATTTACTCTAAATCGATTAATTGTTTTATAAGAAGGTTTTTGATTTTGTGATAGCCACATCATTCGGATGCTATCATTAAGCATTTTTTCTATTTTACGACCTGAGAATACAGATTGTGTGTAGGCATATAGAATCACTTTTAACATCATTTTAGGATGGTACGAAGTTGCACCACGGTGATGTCTGAATTCGTCGAATTCATTGTCAGGAATTGTTTCAACAATATCATTTACATGTCGTGAAATATCATTTGTGGGGATAAGAACTGAAGTTTCCATTGGTAGAGTAAGTTGAGTCATGTTATAATTTTTATACATAAGGCACCTCGTTAATTTAGTTTAGTGATGTTTATTAAATTATACGAAAGTGCTTTATTTTTTTAAAGTATTACAATGTAAAATTACATATAAATACAAAGTATTTTGGCGAGACTCTTGAGGGAACAGGACAAGCTGAAGACTACAGGCTGAAGCTGTCCCCTAAGAAAGCGAGCCAACAATACGGAGTATTGTAAATAAAGAAGCCAGTAAATGAATTTGTTAAAACTCATTTACTGGCTATTTCTCTAGGGTTTATGTCCCAGACTC
>NZ_KV792257.1:0-3123 GCF_001808125.1 Staphylococcus sp. HMSC14D10
CAGGTGTGACCTCCTTGCCATTGTCACCAGACAAGAGAATGATTATACATTCAAAACTAGATAGTAAGTAAATGATTTTGCTTCGCAAAACGTTGAAATAAATTGATTAAGTCTTCGATCGATTAGTATTCGTCAGCTCCACGTGTCACCACGCTTCCACCTCGAACCTATTAACCTCATCATCTTTGAGGGATCTTATAACCGAAGTTGGGAAATCTCATCTTGAGGGGGGCTTCATGCTTAGATGCTTTCAGCACTTATCCCGTCCATACATAGCTACCCAGCTATGCCGTTGGCACGACAACTGGTACACCAGAGGTATGTCCATCCCGGTCCTCTCGTACTAAGGACAGCTCCTCTCAAATTTCCTACGCCCACGACGGATAGGGACCGAACTGTCTCACGACGTTCTGAACCCAGCTCGCGTACCGCTTTAATGGGCGAACAGCCCAACCCTTGGGACCGACTACAGCCCCAGGATGCGATGAGCCGACATCGAGGTGCCAAACCTCCCCGTCGATGTGAACTCTTGGGGGAGATAAGCCTGTTATCCCCGGGGTAGCTTTTATCCGTTGAGCGATGGCCCTTCCATGCGGAACCACCGGATCACTAAGTCCGTCTTTCGACCCTGCTCGACTTGTAGGTCTCGCAGTCAAGCTCCCTTATGCCTTTACACTCTATGAATGATTTCCAACCATTCTGAGGGAACCTTTGAGCGCCTCCGTTACCTTTTAGGAGGCGACCGCCCCAGTCAAACTGCCCGCCTGACACTGTCTCCCACCACGATAAGTGGTGCGGGTTAGAAAGCCAACACAGCTAGGGTAGTATCCCACCAGCGCCTCCACGTAAGCTAGCGCTCACGTTTCAAAGGCTCCTACCTATCCTGTACAAGCTGTGCCGAATTTCAATATCAGGCTACAGTAAAGCTCCACGGGGTCTTTCCGTCCTGTCGCGGGTAACCTGCATCTTCACAGGTACTATGATTTCACCGAGTCTCTCGTTGAGACAGTGCCCAAATCGTTACGCCTTTCGTGCGGGTCGGAACTTACCCGACAAGGAATTTCGCTACCTTAGGACCGTTATAGTTACGGCCGCCGTTTACTGGGGCTTCGATTCGTAGCTTCGCAGAAGCTAACCACTCCTCTTAACCTTCCAGCACCGGGCAGGCGTCAGCCCCTATACATCACCTTACGGTTTAGCAGAGACCTGTGTTTTTGATAAACAGTCGCTTGGGCCTATTCACTGCGGCTCTTCTGGGCTTGCACCCTAAAGAGCACCCCTTCTCCCGAAGTTACGGGGTCATTTTGCCGAGTTCCTTAACGAGAGTTCGCTCGCTCACCTTAGAATTCTCATCTTGACTACCTGTGTCGGTTTGCGGTACGGGCACCTATTATCTATCTAGAGGCTTTTCTCGGCAGTGTGAAATCAACGACTCGAGGAAACAATTTCCTCTCCCCATCACAGCTCAATCTTAAGAGTGCCGGATTTGCCTAACACTCAATCTCACTGCTTAGACGTACAATCCAATCGTACGCTTCGCCTATCCTACTGCGTCCCCCCATCGATTAAAACGATGCTAGGTGGTACAGGAATATCAACCTGTTATCCATCGCCTACGCCTGTCGGCCTCAGCTTAGGACCCGACTAACCCAGAGCGGACGAGCCTTCCTCTGGAAACCTTAGTCAATCGGTGGACGGGATTCTCACCCGTCTTTCGCTACTCACACCGGCATTCTCACTTCTAAGCGCTCCACATGTCCTTGCGATCATGCTTCAACGCCCTTAGAACGCTCTCCTACCATTGTCCTACGGACAATCCACAGCTTCGGTAATATGTTTAGCCCCGGTACATTTTCGGCGCAGTGTCACTCGACTAGTGAGCTATTACGCACTCTTTAAATGATGGCTGCTTCTAAGCCAACATCCTAGTTGTCTGGGCAACGCCACATCCTTTTCCACTTAACATATATTTTGGGACCTTAGCTGGTGGTCTGGGCTGTTTCCCTTTCGAACACGGACCTTATCACCCATGTTCTGACTCCCAAGTTAAATTAATTGGCATTCGGAGTTTGTCTGAATTCGGTAACCCGAGAGGGGCCCCTCGTCCAAACAGTGCTCTACCTCCAATAATCATCACTTGAGGCTAGCCCTAAAGCTATTTCGGAGAGAACCAGCTATCTCCAAGTTCGATTGGAATTTCTCCGCTACCCACAGTTCATCCGCTCACTTTTCAACGTAAGTCGGTTCGGTCCTCCATTCAGTGTTACCTGAACTTCAACCTGACCATGGGTAGATCACCTGGTTTCGGGTCTACGACCAAATACTCAACGCCCTATTCAGACTCGCTTTCGCTACGGCTCCACATTTCCTGCTTAACCTTGCATCAGATCGTAACTCGCCGGTTCATTCTACAAAAGGCACGCCATCACCCATTAACGGGCTCTGACTACTTGTAAGCACACGGTTTCAAGTTCTCTTTCACTCCCCTTCCGGGGTACTTTTCACCTTTCCCTCACGGTACTGGTTCACTATCGGTCACTAGAGAGTATTTAGCCTTAGGAGATGGTCCTCCCAGATTCCGACGGAATTTCACGTGCTCCGTCGTACTCAGGATCCACTCAAGAGAGAATATATTTTCAACTACAGGATTATTACCTTCTTTGATTCATCTTTCCAGATGATTCGTCTAACATATTCCTTTGTAACTCCGTATAGAGTGTCCTACAACCCCAATAAGCAAGCTTATTGGTTTGGGCTCTTCCCGTTTCGCTCGCCGCTACTCAGGGAATCGATTTTTCTTTCTCTTCCTCCGGGTACTAAGATGTTTCAGTTCTCCGGGTCTGCCTTCTGACAAGCTATGAATTCACTTGTCGATAACACGACATAACTCGTGCTGGGTTCCCCCATTCGGAAATCTCTGGATCAACGCTTACTTACAGCTACCCAAAGCATATCGTCGTTAGTAACGTCCTTCGTCGGCTTCTAGTGCCAAGGCATCCACCGTGCGCCCTTAATAACTTAATCTATGTTTCCACCAAACTTTTAGTCAATCGTTCTCATATTACTTCGTTTTCATTCATTTAAATACTCATTTACAAAAGTAAACTGCGCTTTAAATAAACT
>NZ_KV792258.1:0-9232 GCF_001808125.1 Staphylococcus sp. HMSC14D10
TACCAGGTCTCACCGTTTATGTTGATGAGAATGAAGAGGATGCTTATAAACTTAAGCAACAATTAGATGATATAATTCCACTTGAAAAACGCAAGAAACAATTATCTAAAGCTATTGGTCTAGATATAAGTGAATGGAAACTAGATGAAGTTATACCGTCCTTACCAGATTATGAAACATTATCGAAAAAGGTCGTAAAATCAGTATATGAAGCCATACAACGTGCCATTAAGACTGAGCATCTTACATTAAGAGATTTATTAGATCGTTTTGGTACTTGGGTAGGGCACAAGACAATAGTAGGAACTCCCGAACAAGTGGCGGATGAAATGATCGAATGGTTTAAAAAAGAAGCGTGCGATGGTTTTATGTTGATGGCCCCGACGTATCCAGAATCATTTGAAAAATTTATTCATTTAGTGATACCAATTCTTCAAGAACGTGGAGTGTTTAGAAGAGATTATGAGAGTCATCTGTTAAAAAATCATTTGGGTATAAAAAACTAAAAATAAACCGCATCATTAACCGATACGCAGAAGCTTATCACAAATAAAACTAAAAAATTGGTAAGTAGATGAAGAGTGTAAATCAGAGTAATTAATAATAATGTATCAAATTTAAACAAAGGGGTCTTTAAGTATGAATTTAAGAGGTCATGAAAATAGGCTTAAATTTCTTGAGAAATATGATGTGACACCTATATCACATTTAAAATTATTAGAAGATCAAAAGAAAGACGGTGAAGGTGGCATACTGACAGATAGCTATTACTGTTTTTCATACAGCTTAAAAGGTAATTCTAAAAAAGTTTTAGGTACGTTTAATTGTGGTTATCATATTGCTGAAGACTTACTAAAATTATCAAATCAAGACAAATTACCTTTATTTAACCCGTTTAAAGTAATTAATGAAGGTAATCAATTGCAGGAAGTAGCGAATAAAGGTAATTTAGATATTAATAGGCAAAGAAAACAGTATAATGAAGTAGCTTTACAGCTTTCAAATGCTATAAATTTAATCATATTTTGTTATGAGGGTAATATTAAAGAACCACTTTCAACAATAAAACACGAAACCGATAAATATTATTATAGTAAACCATATGATCGTAAAATTAAAGCAGTAAATACTATTATCGGTAATTTGTTTGATAAGAAATTAGTTGAGAAAATATCTGAAATTAATGGAAATCAGGAAATTAGAAAATTTGATTTTTCATTACTCACTGATGTAATTAAAAAACACGAGATACAAAATAATTTTGAATAATAAGTGGATGTAAGAAGATATTAAATATTGAAGCTAGTATTAAGGATATTCAAAATATTATAAATTATTTTACTGAATGTGGCGTGAATAATAAGTATTATGAGAGTGAGAAAAGAAGTAGTCTAGGAAAGTTAGTAAGTGTTATTGGACACGAAGAAAATGTTAGAAATCCAAAATAACCTGAATTAGATTTTGAAGATTTCATATCTGAATGTATAAGTGAAAAACAAAAAAGAATTAGACATAAACTAGGAGGCAGAGTATGATGTCATCGAATGAGATAGTAAAAAAATTATATTCAAAGGAAGATATTCGCATAGAATTAGAGCTCACTCCACATAAGTTTAAAAAAAGAATGGAAACCATTACTAAGCTTTTTAAAATTGATATGAAAATTTTTCACAATTACAAAGGCCAAGATAAAAATAATCAATACACATTTAATGGCGTCGCAAAAGAATTAATAAAGGTGCTACTAAAAAGTATTGACTATTACCCAGTGGATATAAATTCCAAAGCTTTTAAACAAAACGGAAAATCTAAAAAAGAGATGATTGAAAATATAAAAGCATCTAGTTACATGGAATATACTTATCAGTTAATGAAATCTATCAATGAAATTAAATACAAAAGATTAATTGCAGACATACATACGAAAGACGTATATCAAAATACTAAAGCATGGTTAAGTATTGGTGAATCAATTAATAAAAAGGAACAAGAATTATACCAATATATGACACCTTTGCCCATACATAAAAGAATTGAGCTACAAAATGAAGTATTAAAATCTATAGATGAAACGATTTTTCAATTTATGGCAAAAGAACGTAGAAACACCCAAATAAAAGAAAATAATGAATTAGAAGAATACACAAATGCAATAAAAGAAGGTAAGTATCCCAAAAAGGATTACGAATTAAACCACCTATTATACGAGAAAAATGAAATGCCATTAGATAGCTTAATTAAAGATGTATGGGACTATGATGAAACAGAGTATATGGAGCTTGATTGGTTAATTGCAGATATGCTAAAACGTTCACAAAGAGCTGATAGTAATTTTATCGAAAGTATAGATAAGAAAAACAAATTGAGAAAAAATATTCATAAAGAATCTATTAAAAGTATATCTAAGTTGATTGATCATGAATTGGTTAAAAATAATAGAAAGTGGGACGTAGCAGAATTTTATAAAAATCAACAATTTTGGAACAATAGTACATTAAGACGTAGCTCTCAAAATTTTGGGATTTTATATTACAAAAAAAATAGGTTACATACAATGAACCAAAGTAATATTATTAAAAAAATAAAAATTATCGAGGCTAATATAGAGAGTGCAAATAAACAGCCGAGCTATTTAGATTTCTTTTTACAAGCTAAGTTTGACTTAGAGAGGGTTAGAAAGTGAATTAATGAAATATAGCATTAATCCGAAATATTTTAATAAGATAAATAGTGATTACGTAAGATATGCTATTGAAGATGTACATAATGCAATTATTAAAATTGACAGATATATAAGTAACGATAAAGTGAAGTTAAACTATTCAAATGCCCAAATGGTAGTGAGAAACGAAATAACAGAACAAGGAAGCTACTTTGTAAACCAGGCATTGAATACACTGTCAAAGGTAGAAGAGTCTGGCTACAGCTTTGAAAATTTCATGGTAGGACCTTTCGTAGAAGACTTTAAAAAAGCAATTAAAAATCGTAGATTTGGTTCTAAAACAGATTAAGATTGTTTTTTAGAGTTAAACATAAGAATAAATTTAAATAAAAAAACAAACCCAACAAACCTTGTTATATCAACGTTTGTTGGGTTTATTTTTTTTGGTGATTTTTTAATAACTCAATTACACCTTAGTATAATATTGCTAAATTATACATTGTCGAGGCCAAGACAAATAAAAAATTAAAGCAAAAGTTAGCGCGCAACTTTCTGCCATAAAGGAGCAGATTTATATGGAGACAAGAGACAAACTGATGTCATTGACTCAAAGTGACAAAACACAACAATGGTTAATGGACAAATCATCTAACCAAACTGATGTTCAACAATTGCAGCAACAATTCAGTCAGCAGCTTGACCAACAATATAATGCACTTTTAGCTGATGAACAAGCTAAATTAGATCAATATGTGGAAGTCCATCATGAATTGGAAGCATTAAAGGAAGAAATTGAAGCAGAACCTATTACACTTAATATTGATAAATTACCCGATATCAAAGCGATAATGCTTGAAAAGGCTAAGAACAATGAACATTCTGATAAAATCGAACAGTTATTTGATAGATTAGATCAGTCATTAAATGGTACGAATCGATTATATACACAATTATCGTTGATTGGTACACGAACACATCGAATCACAACTAAAAATTTTAATATTCAGGGCTTACCTAAAGCAGTCCAATGCACGATTTTACCTTCAAAATATAAGAAGGTATATACTGTCGATTTTAAATCATTTGAACCTTCGGTTGTTGCGTACATGACTCAAGATTCAAAACTGATTGACTTTTTAAATCAGAAAGACGGATTGTATGACGCATTGCTAAGTGAATTAGGCTTATCATATGAGCTACGAGTATTTGTTAAACGTGCATTTATTGGTTCGTTTCTATTTGGTGGCAACTTCGATAGCCCTAAATTCAAGTTGAAACAATATGTAAGTGAAGTGCAATGGTTGGATGCGGTCAGCCAATTTACAAAAGTCATTGAACTTAAGAAACAAATCGAAGAGCATAAAACCATTCCTATGCCTTATGGCATTGAACATGATATGAGCGCATTTCAAGGTAGCAGTATTATGGCATTTTATGTACAAACTGTAGCGAGTTATGTTTTCAAGCATATTCTGTTGGAAGTGTACAAAGCACAATGCGAACAAAAAACGTTCAAGATTATAGTGCCGATACACGATGCGATTATGATTGAATGTGATGATGAAGTAACTGCACGTGATGTTGCTCAGCTAATGAAAAGTACAGCTAACCAGTTGTTCAATGATGAATTTGCACATGTGACAGTGGAAGAACTGGGAGGTGAGGGCCATGAATAATGATAGAGGACAAAGTTTACAAATACCAAGTAGTACACCACTCAAAGAAAATTATATATATGTAGCTACGTTATATTCTGTGAGAGAAACAAATTTCTCAGGTGATGTGAAACATCAATTCACATATGAAATTGAAGTGAATAATCAGATCGTATATGTGAATCGTAATATCTCAACACAAAAGACAGCTAAGCAGTTGTCAATCAATGATTGGCTTAAACGTCACAGTAATTATAGCTCCACTCATGAGAATTATGACCCTTATATTGATAGAAAGCATTTAATCCATGTAGGTTGCTTTAACGGTAATTACTATGTACAAGATGTAGCATCATTAAATGAAGATGGAGGATTATTATAATGAATCATATATTACAAATGTTATCTAAGCTATTAAGTGTGGCTAAGGAGGCAATCGACCGTCAAGGTCTGATTGCTATCCTAACCATTAGTGTTGGAAATGATGAAATAGACAAGTCTGAACAAGCTATAACGGTGTATAACGAGCTTATCGATAAGCTACAGCTTAACATTCCTAAAGATGTCGACTATAGACCTAACATATACAGTTATTTTGGCATTCAAAAAAAGCCAAATGACACAATATTAGTGGAAATGATGATAAGTATTTTTCATATCAAGCGTTTTGATTCAGAGTTGTTTATTTTCAAAGATATAGGTTGGCAAAAGGTAAATGAAGATGAATTACAAGGGTTGATATCTAAAATGATACAAGTGTTGTTAATAGATTATAAACCTTCACTAAGTACTCTGACAAACATAGTGAATGGCTTACAAAAATCAACAGATGTAGAAGAGCTTATTGAGGATAAGCAGTATATTGGTTGCGGTCCTAGCATGTTTAATCTAAATACATTTGAAGTTGTTAAAAACTGTATAGATATATTCCCTAAAACACGCTTGAATATAGAAATAGATAAAGGTGATGTTATAAATGAAAATATACCTGACCACTTCAGTAAATACATGCTAGAGCTTGCTAACTTTGATACCGATTTAAAGCACTTTCTGATACAGCATACAGCAATACTGCTTACTGCTAATACCAAACTACGAAGAGGTTTGATTCTCTATGGCGCTGCTAATAATGGAAAATCAGTATATATAAAGTTGTTGAAATCATTCTTTCATCAAAATGACGTTATATCAAAAACGCTAAACGAACTTGGTGGACGTTTTGATAAAGAAAGCTTAATTGGGAAACGATTAATGGCAAGTGATGAAATTGGTGAGGCAAGAATCAATGAGAAGGTAGTAAATGACTTTAAGAAGTTACTTTCAGTTGAACCTATCCATGTTGATAGAAAGGGACAGACACAAGTAGAAGTCACATTAGATTTAAAACTGATTTTTAATACTAATGCTGTACTAAACTTTCCATCTGAGCACGCAAAAGCATTAGAGCGTAGAATTGCTGTTATTCCATGTGAATATTATGTTGAAAAAGCTGACCCCGACTTAATTGAAAAGTTACAGGATGAAAAGAAAGAAATCTTTCTTTACTTGATGTATGTGTATAAGCAAATTGTAAAAAATGATATCGAGTACCTCCAAAATGATCGTGTTACTGAAATTTCTCATGATTGGTTAAATTTTGGATATGAATTTGTTTCTAGTAAATCAGCAAATATTGCACATCAGAAAGCGAGTATTAATTTACTCAGAAAACTTATAGAAATCAAACCAGGATCACGAATCAAAGTATCCGAGTTAAATAAAGTTATTAATGAAGAAATAAAAGTGAGTTCTCAGGTTATTAAAAAGTTAATTCAAGCAAACTTTGATACTCAAACCAAACTATACAATGGCTACGATTATTGGATTGATTTAGGTTGGAAAGAAGCCAATAAAAAAGAGATTCATGATATTTCGGAAAAAGATAATATTATTTCATTAGATAAAAATGAAAATATAACAGACAATGAGGCATTAGATGAAGAAAATTTGGACTTTGATTGGGAGGACTTTGACGATGAATAATGAACAAATTGAAGCATTTGTAGAAGTGCTTGTGCCTATCATAGAAGAACGTATCAATAAAGGTAAGTAATCTAATTACGTACTACAGGCAGTTGCCTGTAGTACTCATATGATTAAGTGGTAAAAGTGATAAAAATGAAACGAAATTATAAATATATATTATCTATATGTTGTTACAAGACCGATGGTCTGTAGCAATAATCTAATAAAAGGAGCGGTATGATATGAAGGGTAAAATTGCACTTTATTCACGTGTTAGTACGTCTGAGCAGTCAGAACATGGTTATTCTGAAAAGGAGCAGGAACAACTACTCATCAAAGAAGTTGTGAAAAATTTCCCAGGTTATGACTATGAGACATATACTGACTCAGGCATTTCAGGTAAAAATATTGAAGGTCGTCCGGCAATGAAACGTCTATTACAAGATGTTAAGGATAATAAAATCGAAATAGTGTTAAGTTGGAAATTGAATCGTATCTCACGATCAATGAGAGACGTGTTTAATATTATTCATGAATTCAAAGAGCATGGCGTAGGTTATAAATCGATTTCTGAGAATATTGATACATCCAATGCTTCTGGTGAAGTTTTAGTTACAATGTTTGGATTAATAGGATCAATCGAACGTTCAACACTGGCCAGTAATGTCAAGATGTCGATGAATGCTAAAGCACGGAGCGGAGAGGCAATCACAGGTCGTGTTTTAGGCTACAAATTATCACTTAATCCATTGACACAGAAAAATGATTTAGTTATTGATGAAAATGAAGCTTATATTATACGGGAAATCTTTGATTTATATTTGAATCACAATAAAGGACTTAAAGCAATCACGACAGTTCTAAATCAAAAAGGATATCGCACCATTAATAAAAAACCATTTTCAGTGTTTGGCGTGAAATATATTTTGAATAATCCAGTCTATAAAGGCTATGTCAGATTCAATAACCATCAAAATTGGGCTGTTCAGCGAAGAAGTGGTAAAAGTGATAAAAATGATGTGATATTGGTCAAAGGTAAGCATGAAGCCATTATAAGTGAAGATGTATTTGATCAAGTTCATGAGAAACTAGCTTCTAAAAGTTTTAAACCGGGTCGTCCTATTGGTGGAGATTTCTACTTACGTGGCCTTATTAAATGCCCAGAATGCGGAAATAATATGGTATGTCGACGGACGTATTATAAAACGAAAAAGTCCAAAGAACGGACAATCAAACGCTATTACATTTGTTCATTATTCAACCGCTCAGGAAGTTCTGCCTGCCATAGTAATGCGATTAATGCTGAAGTCGTCGAACGCGTAATCAATGTCCATTTGAATCGTATTCTTTCACAACCTAATGTTATTAAGCAGATTGCGTCAAGTGTGATAGAAGAACTGAAACAAAAGCATAGTAAACAAACAGAAATAAAATATGATATTGATAGTCTAGAAAAACAAAAAGCAAAAGTTAAAATACAACAAGAACGATTATTGGAATTGTTCTTAGATGATGAAATGGATAGCGAAATGTTAAAAGCTAAACAAAGTGAAATGAATCAACAGTTAGAAGTATTAGACCAACAAATTAAAGAAGCAAAACAAGCAAATCAATCACAGGATGATATACCCAATTTTGATAAGTTAAAAGCACGACTCATTTTGATGATAACACGATTCAGTGTGTACTTAAGAAAGGCTACACCCGAAGCTAAAAATCAACTTATGAAAATGTTAATTGATTCAATTGAAATTACGAAAGATAAACAAGTTAAACTCGTAAGGTATAAAATTGACGAAAGTCTTATCCCTCAATCTTTGAAAAAAGATTGGGGGTCTTTTTTTATACCTAAATTTAACTTTGTGATAAATGTCACAAAGAAAAATAGGATTGAAAATTTATCACTTTTACCACTTTTTTAGAGTGACAAAAGTGGAGGAGTTTTGAAATATTTTATAAATATATATTTTATTTATGGAGTACACATTATTAATTAAGGAGGTCATTATAATGACGCTAAGCAAACAACTTAAAACGTATATTACTGAACGATTTAAATTAAATTATCAAGAAACTTGGGCTTGTGAAACCGTAGATGCGGTGGCTGAAGATGTATTACCTGAAAAATATATTAAAAATAGTCCACTTGAACATAAAATTTTAAATACTTTTACTTATTACAATGATGAATTACATGAAATCAGCATTTACCCTTTTTTATGTTATCTAGATAAGGAATTAGTAGCAATAGGTTATTTAGATAATTTTGATTTAGACTTTATATTTTTAAATGACACTCATCAAATTATTATTGATGAACGCTACTTGTTACAAAAAGGGGGCGAGTAATTATGAACTGGATCAAGGTCGCTCAACTATCTGTCACAGTTATCAATGAAGTCATTGAGATTATGAAAGAAAAACAAAATGGAGGAGAATAGTATGAAAATCAATCGATACATTACAAGAGGTGTTAGTGAACATTTATCTTTAGAATTTCAAATATTACTTTGGCATATGGTTGAAGAAAGAGAAAAATCACCTCATACAGATTATCTACACATTTTTAGACTGCAGGAAGATGAGAATATACTCTCAATCACACATGAACAAGAACAACCCGCATATAAATTGGAATATCACTATACAAACTATGTAAAAAATCAAAACGCATTACCTAAGAAAGTCTACGTCATTCGTGAAGATGATGTAGACGTTTTTTATTATGTGATGCTTTTACCCGAAGAATACTAAAAGGAATGACGATGTATGAATACAATCAAAAGTACGATACACACAGAAGCGATTTTTAGCGATGATGAACAACACCGCTACTTACTCAAGAAAACATGGGATGAAAAGAAATCCGCTTGTACAGTGATAACGATGTATCCTCATTTAGATGGTGTAT